>PLBX01000025.1:0-2074 GCA_003135495.1 Acidobacteriaceae bacterium
TCTCTGAGCAAGTTCGACGCAAAGCGGACGAATGAGCACTTTTTCTCGAATTATTGCGCATGCTACTTTGGGTCGACTTGCCTACACTAGTCTGAGATTCCCAATCGCTCGAGGAGTTTGTCTCTGGCTCTTGTGACCGTAAGTTCCATGTCCCCTTGCTTTACGAGCTCTGGGAAGCGGATCACCAACTGCATGAAAATCTTTGCTGCTTTCAAATCACCACTGGCTGCTTTGTTCGCCAATTGGGTGAGGCTGGCTTCGAGCTTGGTCATATACTTGGGGCCATTTTTCCCATTGGTCAGGACTTTTTGTTTCGAAACCTTCCCGAGCAACTCTGGGATCCCGGGAGCCTTCCGAGGGCGCCCACTGGGGTTGCCAGAACGCCCTTTTTGGAATTGAGATGATTTTGGAGGTGTTTTATAGCCAACCTGATTCTCAGGATCCTTAGGCATTGGGCACCTCCACGTGATCGAGGCGCTCGCCCGTTGTGGCGCACACAGCTTTTTCCCCAGTGTGCTTTTCCCATCTTTTGACTGCGGCATCGACGTACAAGGGATCGATCTCAATCGCATAGCAAACTCTGCCCACCTTCTCCGCCGCAAGAATCGTTGAACCGACACCTGAAAAGCTGTCGAGAACAATGTCGCCACGGACGGAACAATCCAAAATTGCGTCGGCAATCATCGCCACCGGCTTCACCGTCGGGTGGAGGGCCAACAGATTGCCTTCGCCCGCTGATTTCGACAATGTATTCACGCCGGGATAGCGCCAAACATTGGTGCGATTGCGCCCAAATTTTCCAAGCTGAATGTTGTTCCGATGCGACTCCTTTCCCTTTCTGAATGCGAAAATCAACTCATGCTGAGACCGATAAAACGAACCCATTCCGCCATTGTCTTTCGTCCACACGCATAGATTGAGGAGCGTATCGTAGGCTTTCTTGCCAGCCAGCAAGACTTCTGCTGCATGGCGCCAATCCATGCAGATGAAGTGAACGGAGCCATTCCGGCTGTGACCTTCCAAGAGAGAAAGTGCACGACACAAGAAATCAAAAAACTCGGACTCACTCATCTCACCGGACGCCATCGCAAATTCGCGGTGACGAATCGCTCCCTTCCCGCAAACATTTCCGTCAATCTTTAGGTTATACGGGGGGTCTGCGAAGACAACATCAGCTCTCTTGCCATTCATGAGGGCGAGGTAGGTCGATTCGTCGAGAGCGTCGCCACAAATCAGACGATGATCCCCCAATAACCAAATGTCTCCACGCTTTGTAACCGCTGGACCAGAGCTGATCTCTACCGACTCTTCCTCCTTTTCTTCCACCGCAGCTTCCCGCAGAATCAGGTCAATTTCCGCTACCTCAAAGCCGGTGATTGAAACATCAAACCCAAGGTCGACTGAGGTCAAATGCTGCAGCTCAATCGCGAGAATCGAATTGTCCCAACCAGCCTTCTCGGCCAGCCGGTTATCCGCCAGAATGTAGGCACGGACCTGATCCTCAGTCAGATTGTCCAAGCATATGATCGGCACTCTGCCCATTCCCAGCAGTTTTGCGGCTTCGACCCGACCGTGGCCGGCGATAATCATTCTCGATCGGTTGACTAGAACAGGATTGGTGAAGCCGAACGTGTGAATACTCTCCGCGATCTGACGAATCTGGTGTTTGGAATGGGTCCGCGCGTTCCTCGCGTAAGGGACAAGGTTCTGAATTTCCTCGTAGGCAACCGTCAACTGACTTACCGGCATTTCTTAAGACTCCTTCCCGTGAAAAAGATGACTGGTCGCCTGTAGACAATTTTGCGGGAATTCGGAGAAGCTGGGAAGACCTTGTGGGGTGAAACGGCCAACCCCTTTATATTCAACGAGTGGACTTTGATCACGCCAAGTCGAGGACTTTACTTGGGGCGGGTTTCCGCGTATAGACGCTCCAGTTCACTCGCTGCCCATACTTGCGTCTGATAAGAGCCAGGGTACTGCAGCCCTATAAAAGCAAACTGTTCACCACGTTTGTAGATGATGTTCCGCAGCTTCATGCCCTTGCGCTGTTCCGCGGTAAGGCAGTGATCAATAA
>PLBX01000025.1:2136-4844 GCA_003135495.1 Acidobacteriaceae bacterium
TCCCTCATTTTTCTTTCGTGATTGTCAAAGTGCTCATGGCAGCATGGCACTTCCAGTTTTCCACGCCGCTGGTGCCGTACAGCTTCTGCAGTCTTGCCCTCTGCATAGCAATCCCAGCACTGCTTATCTTTGATGCAATAATCCAGGTCGTCTCTTTTGATGCGTGGCATCTGAACAACCCTCCTTCATGAAAGGCACCGCCGAAGATAAATTTGCCCCCTTTATTATGGAAGCACTTGTCCGATTTGCGCAGTTCCCTTGGTAACAGCGCAGATATACATCCATGCCTTAGAGGGCGCCGAGTTCTTGCTTGACTGTTAGCGCAAAGGAAGCGTCAATGTCCAGCTGGGAGGTTTTTTCTATGCCGGATCCGGTTGAAAAGCGTCTTGCCGCCTTACCCACACTGAACAAAGCGGCGTTGTGCGATCTCTGGAAGCAGTTCTTCCATTCCCCTCCGTCGTCCCAACTGCGACGGGACTTAATGATTCCGATCCTTTCTTATCGAATGCAAGAGCAGGCATTCGGACCTCTCAGCGCCCGTGCTCAGGAACGACTTCGCCGGCTCAGTCGAGCCTTCGAGGAAGCAAGTGATCCGACCGCCGCTGGCGCTCCGCGCATCCGGCCAGGAACACGACTCGTTCGTCAGTGGGGCAATCAGGTTCACCTCGTGAATGTGCAAACCAATGGGTACGAGTATCAAGGCACTCGATACCAGAGTCTGTCCGAGATTGCCCGCCTGATCACCGGCACGCGGTGGTCAGGACCACTGTTTTTCGGAATCAAGCGCGAGTCCGCAAGCGCCAAATCAGAGGAGGTCCAATGAAAGTCGGGATCAAAAAAACCGCAATGCACTGTGCCATCTATACACGGAAGTCTTCCGAAGAAGGTCTTGAACAATCTTTCAACTCACTGGACGCACAGCGCGAGGCCTGCGAGGCATTTATCGCCAGTCAGCGGCATGAGGGTTGGCAGGCGATGCCGACACGTTATGACGACGGGGGATATTCCGGTGGCACCATCGAGCGGCCCGCCCTGAAGCGGCTGCTCGACGACATTGCGGCGAATAAGATCAACGTCATTGTCGTCTATAAGGTGGACCGACTCACCCGGAGCCTGGCTGATTTTGCCAAGATTGTCGAAGCCCTCGATGCCAAGATGGTTTCCTTTGTCTCGGTGACACAGCAGTTCAATACCACGAGCTCGATGGGGCGGCTTACCCTCAACATCCTTTTGTCTTTCGCACAGTTTGAACGGGAAGTCACCGGGGAGAGGATTCGGGACAAGATCGCCGCCTCAAAAAAGAAAGGAATGTGGATGGGAGGATTGGTGCCTCTGGGCTACGATCTGGAGGGCCGCAAGCTGGTTCCGAGTCCGAAAGAGGCGGAGATGGTCTCGAAGATCTTTACCCTGTACCTGGAAGTCGGTTGCGTCTCCAAATTGGCGAAGCTGCTCGATCGTGAACAAATCAGAAGTAAGGTTTGGATCACACGAACCGGCGCTCGACTTGGAGGAGTGGCCTTCGCCCGTGGCGCCTTGTACCATCTGCTGCGGAATCGCCTCTATCTCGGTGAGACCCGCCACCGCGACCAATGGTATCCCGGAGAACACAAAGGGATCGTACCGCGATCGCTCTGGGATCGGGTTCAGGCGCAGCTCAACAGCAATCTTAAGAAACGTCGGAACCGGGTTCGCGAACGGGCGTCGAGTTTATTGACGGGGCTGGTTGAGGACGAGCATGGCACCCGGTATACGCCGTCGTTTACGGTCAGGAGAGGTCGGCGGTATCGCTATTACGTTTCGCAGCTTGCGATCAAGAACATGGCGAGCGAAGGAATTGGCCCGACGCGGGTACCGGCGCAGGAACTGGAAAGCCGAGTCATCGAGAAGCTTCTCGCCTTCCTGAAATCCGACGCCGAGGTCTTCGATGGGCTGGGCCTTGCGGGAGAAAGTACTGCGGTTGCGAGCCAGCTGCTCAGTGCAGCAAAACAACTTGCCCTGCGTCTGTCTTCAATGTCCTCGCGGGGCCTTCGGGAACTGCTCGCTTCCTTTCTATGCCGGATCACTCTGCACGAGAACAAGATCGAGATCAAGATCAGGAAGGGGGAACTGCGTCAACAATTAGAAAGCGGCGGCAAGACCATTCCTGCCGATCCCTTAAGCGAAGGAAGTTCAGTCGCTGCGAGCGACGTGATCAGTCTGACCGTGGAGGCAAAGAGAAAAAGGTGTGGCGGCGAAGTGCATCTCATCGTGCCACCGAATTCCGGTGTCTCGCCTGAGCACCCGAAGCTCCCGCTGATCAAAGCAGTAGCGCGGGCTCACAGCTGGTTGGAGAGGGTGATGCAAGGACAAGTATTCGATAGGAGATCGTTGGCACGCGATGCCGGACTGACAGACCGTTATGTCAGCAAAGTTTTCCGCTGTGCTTTCCTGTCGCCAGATATCGTCGAAGCCATCCTGGCGGGTCGCCAGCCTCTCGACTTGAACTTTGACAAATTGTGTCAGGACGTTCCCTTGAGCTGGGTCGAGCAGCGTGAACGGTTGGGCTTCCCTCCGGCAAATTCGAGCCATCCGCGGTCTATGGTTCAATAGACCCTGATTTTTCGGAGCTTTTTGTCCCCGCGAGACGTTCCCTCCATCACCCGAGACCGGCTAATTCCAAATTCCCTGATAAGTCCTATCAAATCCCTGATAAGTTCTCTTAATTCCCT
>PLBX01000092.1 GCA_003135495.1 Acidobacteriaceae bacterium
ACAAAGGATTCTGGCCAAGCAAGGTACAGAGCCTGAAGACGCCCCAGAGCGAGAACTCGGCATCCTGTCGTCCAACTTCTGTGTTGCCCGTCATCCGCCCAGAATCGATGCCAAGTGGGGAGATCACTTCCCACATGCCGACTTCCGGGTACCGATCTGGCGCGCTTCCCAGAAGCCCGTTTCTGGATAGTTGCGTATTGCCCATAACTCGGGATCTTCTGGTGTGGCCGACTTCAACGCCGACAACTTCGGCGGAAACGGCTAAGGCGTCTTCCCCGATGGAAAAAAATTCCTAACTAGCACCGTCACTACTGGAGACACTCCGGCTCGCTGAGCCTTGTCCTGAACTGGACAGCGGATTTAAGGAAATAGTTTTCGTATTCCAGTCCTGGCTCGATACTCGTAAGAAGCAACTCCCGTTCGAGCTATCAGTTCGTTACGGCCAGAAGAGAGTTGACCTTCACGATTGGCGAATCTGTTCCATTCGTTCCCTGTGCTATCGCTTGTGCGGCAAACTGAGAAATAACACCTTTCCTGAAAAGGAGGCAGTGGGTTGAGCCGCCAAATTGGAAATAGCCGAGCTGGTCTCCCTTTTTTACCCTGCTGTGCTCTTCGACGGTCGCGATGCAGGAAGAGACCTCCGCCATTCCTACAGCAATCAGGCACATCGGGCCAATCGGATGATCCGCCTCTATAAAGACCAGAGCCCGGGCAGCCGTATGTGCAATGTAGCCCTGCGAGTTACATGGTCCTGCTGGGTCAAAACCTTCGTCCGGTGCCTCAGAAAAATACGTACCCTCCACATGATGTATTTTCTTGATCGTGCCGGAGACCGGGCTGTGCCAACGATGGTAGTTGTCGGCACTGAGAAATGCCTGGTACACCGTGCCGCCCACAAATTCATCAACAAACAACCCGTCGAGCATGTGCCTTAAAGAATAAGGCTGGGACTTGATCCAGAAGGCATCACATTCCTTCACATTTGTGCTGATTGCAAAGGGAGCGGATTCGCATGCGCTGACGATTACCTTATTGTTATCAGGCTCAGCCACCGGCCGAGCGCCAGGCTTGAGCTGCCGGATGAAGAAGTCGTTCCAGGACTTGAAGCCAAAGTAGGGAGCTTTGGGATCGTGGATGAAATCTTCCATGTGCAGCGCCTTTAGAGCTGCCGGTGACAACCAGCCATTTTCTGAAGTGTTCAAAACATAACGGGAATCCGGCGAGTCAAGATACTGGGTCCATACGTTCAGCACCTTCTTCAACATGGCATTCACCTTCGGAGACAGGAATGCCGCCAGTCCCGCCTGAGTGATCATCGGGAAGTCCAGAATGGCATTGATCGGGCATCCCACCATAGCCGTTGTATTGAATTCAGGAGCTGAGGTGAGAACGTGGTTGATGATCACAAGCATCTGGTGATAGTCCTGAATCTTGATGTCGCCACTGCCAGGAGGCGGAGAAAATGCCGGCTGCTCTTCGAACATTTGCGTGAAGTACATGTACATCTCGGGGTCGTGTTCGATCATGCAGAGAAATTCTTCGACCACTGGATGAAAAGGAGCTTTCTTCTTCTCGGCTGCCTCAATAGCCTTTTTCAGCCACTCGTTGAGGTGTTTCGGATCGGAAGGCAACCAGCGTCCCAGACGAGCCGTGTGTCTCAAGTGCCTGGAGTGATGCTTGGAGTGATTCATACCGTCCTTTCGATGAATGCGGTTGCGCACCACCTGTCATAGTGAGTCGAGCTAGGAAAATGAATGCAGGAGTGCAATGGAAATGCAGCTTCGCCTTGGCGGCACCTTCAGCATGCTGCAGCAAGTACTTTTTCTTCTTGCAGCGTGAGGAGTATACACTGGCGGCCCGCCATCCGCGGGGCGTGAATGTCAGCAGTGCTAGTACTGAGAGCCCGTTTCTGGCCAATCAATAGACGTTGATAGTTCGGTGGCCACAAGGGCGTTTCTCGTTACTCATCTGGTGAAAGTTCCTACGACCGCAGCGGAGACAAACTAGGCTGCTTTCAGCCCCTTCGGAACCATGGGCAGTGAGCGAAGTCGCACACCCGTCGCGTCGAAAATGGCGTTGCCGATAGCGGGAGCTAAACCCACCATGGGGCATTCGCCGGCGCCAGCCGAAGGGATGTCCTTACGGTCGAGGAGGACGGTCTCGATCGTGGGCACGTCGCTGAACCGCGGAACGCGGTAGCTCGAGAATCGACCGTTTAGGACACGTCCGTTTTCGAATTCGATGGCCTCGAAAAGCGCCCCGCCCAGTCCCATGATGTTTGAGCCCTCAATTTGATTTCGGAGGTTGTCGGGGTTGACGATGGCGCCACATTCGAAAGCCGAAAGCACGCGCAGCACCTTGACTTCGCCGCTTTTTCGATCGACCGCGACCTCGGCGCAGGTCGCGATGTTTCCGGCCTTCTCGAATCCGCCGCCCATTCCGAAGCCATGGCTCGCGGCTTTCGCCTGTCCCCAGCCGAACTTCTTTGCAGCTGCTTCAAAGACGGCGCGCAGCCGCTCGTTCTTCAGATTCTTCAGGCGGAACTCCAGCGGGTCCATGTTCACCAGGTGAGCCAGTTCGTCCATGAAGGATTCGCGGGCGAAGTGATTCGCTGTGGCCGCCAGCGCGCGGTACGAACCCTGTCGCAAGGGAGAGCGCGAGGGATGAAATTCGATCCGCTGGTTCGCAATATCGTAGTAAGTTCGGATTCCTGCTGCGCCGGAATTGTAGTTATGAAATTCCCAGGCTGCGATTGTGCCGTCGCCGCGAAGACCGCTGCTGACTTCGATAACGCCTGCCGGACGGAAATACGCCCAGGTGAAGGCTTCCTCGCGGGTCCACACCAGCTTGACCGGCCGCTTCGCCGTCCGCGCCAGTCGCGCCGCTTCAATCGCTGCTTCCCCGGTGTGCTTGCCCCCGTACCCCGATCCCGTATCCGGCATCAGCACGCGGACGCTTTCCTCTGGAATCCGAAAGGCCTCGGCCAGTTCACTCCGTACACCGAAAGGCCGCTGCGTGCCCGTCCAGACGGTTAAATTGTCGCCCGACCATTGCGCCAAGGCAGCGCGGGGTTCGAGCGGCGCATGGGCGATATAGGAGACGGTGTAAGTCTGTTGCAGGCGATGATCGGCAGAAGCTTGCGCTTTTTCCACCGAGCCTGCCTCATAGCGGGACGCGTCCCCTGTCGGGTCCTTGCCTGCGGTCGCATTCTTCTTCAAATACTCAAATAGCTCTTTGTTCGAGGGCTGCGGTTCAGCCTTCCACTTCGCGCGAATGGCAGCGACGGCACGAGAGGCAATTTCTGCGTTCGGAGCCACCACTCCGACAAAATTGCCATCGCGGACAACAGTTACCCCCGGAATTTGTTCAGCCTCGTGCGTGTCAATAGAAACAAGAGTCGCTCCGAAAGACGTTGGCCGTAGAATCTTGCCGTGGAGCATTTCCGGCAATTTCTGGTCGGACGGATAGCGATGCTTCCCCGTGACAAAATCCCGCCCATCGACTTTAGGCAGTGATTGGCCTTGAACTGTCCATTGAGTCGCCGGAATGAGAGGCTCTTCCGTGGAGATGGTTTGGGTGAGCTGTTGTCCCTTCACCAGGACTGCGTATTCGAGAGATCGTTTGGTCCCCGGATCGGTGACTCTGCCGTCAACGGCGACCAGGCGTTTGCGATCGGTCTGCCATTCGGCTGCTGCCAAACCAATCAGCAGATCGCGAGCGGCTGCGGCAACTTTCCTCAGTTGCGGACTCATGGTGGGGGTGGTGCGACTGCCGAACGTCCCCATGTCGAACGGAGTAAGCTGCGTATCACCCATCACCATTTGGATTCTGTTCACCGGGACATGCAGTTCTTCGGCGACGCACTGGCTGAGAGATGTCCGTATGTTCTGCCCGACCTCCACCTTTCCCGTATAGACCGTCACTACACTGTTCTCGCCAAGGTGCAGCCAGGCGCCGATTTCTTTTGGGAGCGACTCGTCCGTCCGCCTGACTGCACCCGATTCCTGGAGTGCGTGGGCGTTCTTCAGAACGCCGACAATCAAAATGCCGGCGCCAAGGAATTTGAAAAATTCGCGCCGATCAACTTCGAAGCGGTATGCGGGCGGCGCGCTAAGTTCGTAGCGTTCGGGTTCCAGCGGAATTTGGAAATCTGGCTTGCCGCTCATTGTCCGGACTCCTTCATGGAACGATTCATGGTCTTCGCTGCCCTTTGGATCGCCGCCACGATACGTGGATGGGTTCCACAGCGGCATATGTTGCCCTCCATGGAATGCGAGATGTCGGCAGCGGATGGATTGGGATTCACGCGCAACAGCGAAACGGCCGTCATGATCATCCCGGACGTGCAGTAGGCGCACTGCATCGCTGCCTCTTTAAGAAAGGCCTCCTGCAAAGGATGCAAACGGTCACCTTGGGCAAGGCCTTCAATCGTTGTGATTTGTTTCTGACCGACGAGTCCCACCGGGGTGATGCATGATCGGCGGGGACTTCCATCGATCAGGACCGTACAGGCGCCGCACTGGCCTTCTCCGCAGCCGTACTTGCTTCCCGTCAGATCAAGTTGATCGCGCAACACGCTGAGTAGACTGCTGTCCGCGTCCGCATCAATGGTGCAGGAGCTTCCATTCACATTTAGCTTCGTAACCTGAGCCATGCGAAAACCTCGTCATCGGAGGGATGGTGAGGCAGAAGAACTCCAGGGCAACTGAGCACCCGTTGGCGTCTCTGAGCCTCGTGTCCATCAATGATATACCTGAACAAATTCATCGTAATGGAAGGCGACGCGCAATGATTCGCTCCGTATGAGGACGTTTGTGGCAATCGCGACGCCTCGGAGCAGTGCGGACGATGCTGAACGAGGGATCAACAATCCGGAAGTAATCCGGTCCCGCCTTCGCGAGATTAGTCCCGACAAGTCGGCTTGTGGGAAGCAATCCCCCGCTCCCGAGTGAGGGCCTTGGAAGTTGTCAAACGGGCGAACTTCTGTGATTCGGGCCAGAAGTCCTCTTGTGGGAAGTTCACCACATAGATAACGATAAACGCGCTTGTGTCCACGAATGGAGTAGTTCCCGGTTGGTCGGCAAACCTTACCTTGAGATTACTTCCAGCTTGCCCGTCATCCGCCCGCGATCCGATTTTGCGCACCTGTTCGGCGTAACTGGGATCGGAACGGAGGAACTCCATGGTGAAGTCAGTGCGAAGGTTGATCAGCGTGACGTCGTGTTCTTGGTAGGCGAGCGGACGAATTCAGGCCAAAGGTGCGATTCCCGCCGTTAGTGGGGGCGCATTGTCCCTCGGGCTAGCGAGGCGTGCCCAGCCTAATCATTCTTGAGCGTGATAAACGATTTTGACGAATCTCATCGGACGGACCATGTCGGTGGCAGCGTCGAAACTAATCACCTGGCCGCTCCGATCGCGATTAAAATGCGTTAGGAATTGGCCTTCACTGAGGTCGCTGATGAAGCCATCGGGGAAGGCCGGTTCGAGTTCCTGATCTTCGGTCATCCACTGTTGGCGGACCAGTTTGCCGTTATTCACGACTAGGGTCCATCGGGCGAGCAGTTCGTCATTCGAATATGTACCGGCGTACTCAAAGAGGCGGGAAGCCTCGGGAGAGAGTCCTTTCACCGCTTCGTAGATCGCCGGCGCTCCACCCTCCCATGCCTCCAGTTGAAATTCCTCGTCGTTCTTAGCGCTACGGAAAATGTACTTATCTTTGTGTTCTGAATCCGGCTCCAAGGTCTCGAACTGCCCGCCGCCAACCGGAAGCATGTCGTAGGTCATACCCGGACTCACCATGACCAATTTATTCTCCCGTACCAGGAACTTTCGTAGAGCTCCAGTTTTCTCGCTCCAGTACGTACCCGCGTAACGCTTGAGGGCGGACGCAGACACGGTCGGTGCAGCCTCCGCAACGCTTCTCTTCTCCGCTCTCACAAATTCGTCTGCAAGATATAAGTCCGCAACCTGCTTGGCCATCGCCATTGGATTCATGTCGCCTACACAATTACAAGTAATTAGAGTTGAAAACTGCTGATCGGGAAAGCGGCTCAGCGCCGCTCGATATCCCACCCATTCTCCGCTGTGATGTGTCCAGTTAAGCCCGCGGTAGTGATCAATGAACAGACCCATCCCGTAGGGAGTCTGCTGGCCGTTATTAAGCGTGCCCGGCGTAGTGAGGTGACGAATGGCTTCCGGCCCGCCCACCAGCGGGTGGTAGAAGTTTTGATCCCATTTGAAAAGGTCCTCCACCGTGGTCATTACCGAGCCATCGCCCACTTGCTCGAAATTGCTCATGTCGATCTCGAAACCACCTCCACTGTGCGGTGCATACCCCGTGGCCCGGCGAGGCACGATCATCGTATGGTCGTCGTGAAAGTGCGTGCTCATCATCCCTAGAGGGCCGAAGATCCGCTCCTGGGCGAACTGCCGGAGCGTCTGTCCGGTAACTCGCTTCACAATCTGCGACATCAGAAAATAATTGGTATCACTGTAGAGGAATTCCTCGCCCGCCTGGAAGTTCACTCCTCTCTGCCGCACGATCAATTGCATGGCGTCGCGATCGGTGGTCAAGTCGGCCTCGGGGATGCCGACGAGGTCAAACAAATCAGCGTAGTTGCGCAGCCCACTGGTGTGGTGGAGTAAGTGGCGCATGGTGATTTTGGATCCATAGTAGGGAAGTTCGGGCAGGTATTTCCGGATGTCATCGTCAAGGGACAGCTTCCCCTCTTGAACCAGCAGGATGATAGCCATCGCAGTGACCTGTTTTGACACTGAGCCAATGTCAAACACGCTTTGAGGAGTAATCGCCACCCCGAGTTCAAGGTTCGCCATTCCGTAACCGTGCTCGTATATGATTCGACCATCCTTCACGACGGCCAAGGCACATCCGGGCGAACTGGTCATGTTCCATTCAACAAAGATTCGGTCGACTTTGTCGCTGAGTGCGTCCGCCGCGTACGACGTCCCGCCGACTAACAATAAGCAGATGAGCCAGGTCAGAGTGAGAGAGCGTCTCATCTGGACGGGAATACCCGCGTGCGTCGCTTTGGCGAACAGGGTGCCCGCCGTGAAGAAATCCATACCCGACTTCGGATCATGCATAAGAGGTCAGCGTCATCGGTGCGCGCCATTATAACGTGCGAAGCGGTTGCAGCGCTCGCGGTGATTCTGGATGGATTGTCGGCCAACAGGAAGTAATCGGAGATGCACTTCCATCCGGAGCACGCTGCTGGTGAGCCCGGCTTTCCTCCCGGCACCATCCTGATCCGCAACGCGGTGCAGCAGCAGGAAATGGAGAAGCACGGCCAGGAGATGATCGATATGTTCAGCCAGCGCTCGCCGCAGAATAAAGACCTGCTCGCGGGCGTTATATTGCGGCCGCCCGATGTGCTTTTCGACCAGGAAGCGACGATCGACCTTGGCGGTGTTACGGCCCGCCTGCTCTGCCGGATTCGTCAAAAGCGTCTATGCGGAACTTCAATAGGGCGCGGTAGATCCAGGTTAAAAGTTAGCTTATGATGGCAGAACCCTTACTGGTCACGAATTCCCATTAGAGCCAACGGAGCCCGCTGCGAGCATGCGGCAAGGCTTTCGTGCTTGGCGTCAATCGCTCAACGCCATGCTTTGCCTATGCTGAGAGGCGCCGATGCCCAAGCGAAAGATGACGTTAGACCAGGAGTTAGCAGCAGAAGCCAAGAGCATTGTCGCATTGGCATTCCGCAACGGCCCCATCGAGGATGTTGGGGCGGTGCTAACGATTCTGTGCGGGCGCGGAGCGGAGGACAAACGGAAGGCCACGCGGAGCATTTTGGATCACCGTGTTTTGCAGATCGAGAGCTTCGAGCGGAATGTGGCTGCGTGTGCCGTCGGGGCTGATGTATTCAATATAGCCGTCGGCGATCCAGTAGTCGGTCACGCCGTGGCTGGTACCATTGTTCAGCACCAGCAGGAAGACCCCCTTGCCCACGGCTCGGTCTTCGGTCGCTGCTCCGAGGGTGGCTCCGGGGTGCACCGGCGAACTCTCTTCTGTTGTATCGTCATCTGATGGATTGGCAGTGGGCGGCATCGCGGACATTTCCCACTGCGTCGGGCTCTGGGAATTGAGGTCGCCGCCGAGATCAAGCGAATCTCCGCCGAAGCCGAAGCCAGAATAAAAAGGATCAAAGGCACCAGAGAAGCAAAGCAGCGGCAAAAATGGTTCGAAGAAGCAGACCTGGGTCACGCCGTTGAAGAAGCATCCAGAGGAAGAAAACCGCGGAAGACGGTTGAAGAAGAAACCGCGATGAGGGCGCACGGGAGAGGAAACGAAAGAAACTTGGCCGTTGGGGCGGGTTCGGAATAGCGGCGGAGACCAGAGAAGCGTTGACGGAATCCGCGGAACGGATGGCATCGGGGCCGACGTGGCGAAGTTCCACAGGTGTGACGGCAGATGGGGCGAAGAATCCGAAGTGGAGGGCGCTCCGGATACCGCATGCCGGGCAGAGTGCTTTCCGAACCCGAAGTGCAGCCAGCCAAAGTGCCCGCCCGCGTGGCCCCCGCTGGAGTGCATGCCAGAAGAGTGCCCGCCACCAAAGTGGCCTCCTCCGGAGTGGCCGCCTCCGC
>PLBX01000047.1 GCA_003135495.1 Acidobacteriaceae bacterium
GAACAGAGGTGCCGTATGAATTCTGGACTACTGTCTGCCGACTCGACACTTGGAATAGAAGAAAGAATAGCCATACCGGACCATCTTTACCGGCACTTCTTCTGGCGGGATTAGTGTGTTGGCAAGTACTTTAGTGCTCGCGTATAGACTGGATACTGCGGTTCATGTAGNNCCCCTTATGGCTTCCGGGCAAGGCCCCTCGTCTTCTTGGGGACTGCCGAACGACCTTCCCGCATTGCCGAACTATCGGCACTATCGCCGGAAGGTCGGCACCTGTTAGAACTCCAAATCCTCACCCGAAAATCCTACGCTGCATGAAACGTTCAACATACAGCGTTCTAGTCCTCTTGGTTACCAGCTTGCTGCCAGTCCTTGTTGCCAGCGTTCCTTGAGATTGAGAGATTGAGAAGTACGTCGCCACGGCAAGAAAGCGGATGGTTGAATCCTTCCTAACTCCTTGTAGTCCGTGCTGGAGAAAATTACCTTGTTTCTTTCCGCATTGAAGAGGATTGGCGTACTACGATCTCGTTCTCTAAGGTGAGGCCACCCCCTCTGCTGTGTGCTTGCGTCCAACTGGGTACCTCCGGTGCCCCCCGTTCGCTGTGCCAGCCGGAGTTTCGGTTCGGTTTAATTTGACCCGCCCCACATTTCTGTACCAATCGAAACTAGAGATTTTGGTCAGTTACGAAAACCGAACAAAACGCTCGAAGCTCAACGAATCGCGGGAAAGAATGGTTCACTTTTGAGAGGACGCTATGTCTGACCCTGTCTATTTTGTATTAGTGATCGATCATGACGTTGGAATAGCGGCAGACTTTGGCCGCGCACTTTTGGGTTTGCCCGTAGCAGTGTTGAGGGCAGGCGACCGGGCCGAGGGGATAAGTTTTTATCGCGAGTTTCTACCCCAAATGGTCCTCTTGGATGCAGAGTTGGATGATGGGGAAGTGCCGTTGCACGACCTGTTTGCGAACGATTCCGCGCTCGAAGTGGTTCTCATGACGGATCGCTGGACCCAGACCGGGGCTCTGGCCGCGGCTGCAAGAGGGGCCAGTGACTTGCTCACTAAGCCATTGGAACCGTCCAAAGTGCGCCAGTTGGTTTCGGGCTTCATTGCGCAGGCTGAAACGCGACGACATACCCAGGAACTCGACAACGAACTGCTGGAAGCCTGTCAGTTTCAGGGCATGGTGGGTCGAAGTCCAAGAATGCTGGAAGTGTTTTCAAGGGTCCGTCGTGTTGCCCCTTTGTTTCAGACAGCACTGATAACCGGTCCCACCGGAACCGGGAAAGAACTGATCGCCAGGGCGCTTCACAACCTCAGTCCTCGTTCCCGCGAAAAATTCGTGGTTTGCGACTGTTCGGCCTTGACCGAGACTCTGCTGGAAAGTCAATTGTTTGGGCATGTGAAGGGAGCTTTCACGGGTGCAACCCTTGATCGAGCAGGCCTCTTTGAATACGCCAACCGCGGCACCCTATTCTTGGATGAGATCGGTGAATTGTCGTTGAGGGCCCAGGCCAAGTTGCTCCGTATTCTTCAAAGTCAAGAGTTACAGCGGGTTGGATCACCTGTCACCACAACAGTTGACATTCATCTGATTGCTGCCACTAACCGCGATGTGCGAGAACTTACGTCCAAAGGGCAGTTCCGGGAAGACCTATTCTACAGATTATCCATGATTGAAATCCAACTCGCACCTCTCGCCGACCGAAAGGTAGACCTACCCCTGTTGCAGCGACACTTCTTGCAACATTTCTCAACCAAATACGGCAAAAGACTCAACGGGATTTCGCGACGCGCCCAGATTCTCCTGACCCGACACTCGTGGCCGGGAAATGTGCGGGAACTGGAAAACGTGATCGGGAACGCTTGTATCATGGCTCAGGGCAAGATTATCCGTGATGAGGACTTGCCCGAGGCCATACGTGTGCAGATGGCCAGACCAGACAGGGGCGCCCCCTTCATGACGCTTGAAGAAGTCCAGTCCCACCACTTGGAATACGTCCTGAAACAGGTCGACGGCAACAAAGCCCGAGCGGCGGAAATCCTCGGTGTCAGTCGGGCAACGATATATGTCATGCTGGCCCGGCGTATCGGCAACGTCTGCCACGCGATGCCCCTCACTGTCGCAGCGACATCAGACCGGCGAGGATGAACGTAAGTCTTCGCCCATTTAGTGCCAGACTCAATCCCACCCTCTCCCTTTTGGTCACCGTTCCATCCCGGGAATGACCGTCTCAGTCATTGATGTCTAGATTTCATACATCTTTCTAGACTTCGGCACGTCCAGGCTGGGGTGGTGGGCATTGGACCCACGCAGGCGGTTCCGCCGCTTTCGGCCAATGACGTGTCCTGGCTGTTTCCGGCTCCGGCGCGAGCGGATGATTTTGCGAAGTAGTCTTGAGAACAAGCTCAGCAGCCACCCACCAGCCCCTGTCATTGAAACGCTTGCCCGCTTCAGCCCTAACNNTTTGCGCGTAATGCGCGCCGAACCACACAAGAGCTCCCACGCGGTTGACCGAGTAATATTCGAGCAGCCTTGTCACATGCTCGGGAACCGTTAACGAGTCCAATTGGAATGTCGATGGCGAGATATAGGAGTGCAGCGGGGCGTTCTTGCAACCATTTGGCGAGATCGATGACCTCGACGGACGTTACGAGAGATGGGACTTCAACCTTGAAGGCGATCCATCCAGCGGGGCACCCATCCACACCTGCTACGATCATTTAAGAATCTCAGGCAAGACATTCTTCAACGCCACTGCGAATTCTGGATTCACGACGT
>PLBX01000539.1 GCA_003135495.1 Acidobacteriaceae bacterium
GCGAAAACTCCCGCGAAAGAGAGCGCCACAAAGCGCGAAATCTCGGTTGAGATTCCGGTTGCAGAAGTTAACCGCCAGACCGAATCGCTGATTCAGAAATATCAAAAAGTAGCCCGTATTCCCGGCTTCCGCCGCGGCCACGTCCCCGCATCCATCATTCGCCAGCGTTTCTCGGAAGAGATCAAGACCGACATGGTGGAAGCCCTGATCCCGCGCTTCTTCCGGCAGGAGGCGGAGCGACTCAGCCTGCATCCCGTATCGCAGCCACGGGTCACCGATCTGCACCTGCATGATGGCGAACCGCTGCGCTTCAAAGCGTCGTTTGAAGTGCTCCCGGAAATCAAGCTGGAAGGCTACAAAGAGTTGCGCGCCGAAAAGCCCGAGATCACCGTCTCCGACTCCGACGTCGATCTCGCGTTATCCGACCTGCGCGAACGCCACGCCAAGTTCGACGCCGTAGAAGGTCGTCCGCTCGCCGAGGGGGATTTTGCCCAGGTCTCGCTCGATGGCACTCCCAAAGCCGACGATTCGAAAGCCAGCGAATCGAAAGCGGCCGATTCCAAAACAGATTCCAAGACAAAAGCCAAGCAGCCCGCCGAAGGCCAGCCCGTCCACATGGATGAAGTGCTGGTAGAAATCGCCGGACAGAATACCATGCCCGAATTCACCGAGCATTTGCGCGGCGCAGTCGTCGGCGACGAACGCACCTTCGACGTGAATTATCCCGAAGACACGCAGGACAAACGTCTGGCCGGAAAAACTTTTACCTACGTAGTAAAAGTCCAGGCCATCAAGACTAAAACTCTACCCGAACTGAACGAAGAATTCGTCAAGCATCTCGGCGAGTTCCAGACCGTGGATGACATCCGCAAAGCGATTCGCGAGCAGATGGAATCCGAGCGCCAGCATCAAGCCGAACACGACGCCAAAGAAAAGCTGGTTGTCGAATTGATCCAGCGCAACGATTTCGAAGTTCCAGATTCGTTGATCGAACAACAGATCGACATCCGCATAGAGCGCGGCCTCCGCGCCCTAGCCGCGCAGGGTCTGACCGCCGAGCAGATGAAGAAAATGGATTTGTCGCGTCTCCGCGTGGGCCAGCGCGACCAGGCAATCCACGACGTAAAGGCTGCGCTACTGCTCGAACGAGTAGCCGAAGAAGAAAATGTGCAGGTCAGCGACGAAGAGTTGAATCGCGAACTGGAAGCGCTGGCGCGGCAATCGAAACAGACATCCGAAGCAGTACGCGCTCGTTTGACACAGGATGGGGGCCTCGATAGAATCCGGACAAGAATCCGCAACGAGAAAACCCTCGAATTTTTGTATCATCAGTCCGCATGAATCCAATGACGATGCGGACCATTTCGAAATCTCCCCTAAGCCGACCCACCGACTTCAGGGCAGACGTGTGGAAAGGGTGAACGTGAAAGCGAACGATCCTCAAATGATGCTGGTACCCATGGTGATCGAGTCAACCGGCCGCGGCGAACGGGCCTACGACATTTATTCCCGCCTGCTGCGCGATAACATCATCTTTATTGGCACTCCGATTGACGACAACATCGCGAATCTGGTCATAGCCCAAATGCTCTTTCTGGCGCAGGAAGACCCCGAGAAAGACATTCAGCTCTACATCAATTCCCCAGGGGGGTCGATTACAGCTGGTATGGCAATTTACGACACCATGCAGTATGTAAAGAATGACGTGACCACAATCTGCATCGGACAGGCAGCATCCATGGCGGCATTGCTGCTTTCGGCGGGACAGGCCAAGAAGCGGCTGGCATTGCCCAATTCGCGCATCTTGATCCACCAACCGTCGATGGGTGGCCTTTCGGGTCAGGCGACTGACATCGACATTCATGCCCGCGAAATTCTCCGCATGAGAGAGATTACTAACCAGTTACTGGCAAAGCACACCGGCCAAAAGCTCGATAAAGTGGAGAAGGACGTCGAGCGCGACTTCATCATGAATTCGCAGCAGGCTAAGGAATATGGAATCATAGACGATATCATCTATAAGACCCGATAGAGGGTATGATCGGCGTTTGCGAATCGTTTTCGAACCTAGGATCGCGTTTGAAAAGGCGCGACCGGCATCGAAATAGGTATCGGCGTTGAGATAGATGCCACTGAAATAAATGTAGAGACGCGGCTTGCCGCGTCTCAGCTCTGAGCGATGAAACACGAAGCTGCCAGGCCATCAAATAAAGAGGAGTAAGTCCGAGTGAAAACCAGATCGGGTTCGGAAGAGATGTTGCGTTGCTCGTTCTGCCACAAGTCGCAGGACGCGGTGGCCAAGCTGATCTCGTCGCCGAGCGACTATCCCCGGGCATATATCTGTGACGAGTGCGTCGCGGTCTGCAACTCGATTCTCGAGGACGACCGCAGCGCAACCCCAGCGGCTGCCGTGCCGAACCAACTGCCAAAGCCGCAGGAAGTGAAGACCTTCCTCGACGAATACGTCATTGGGCAGGAACAGACCAAGAAGAAACTGGCAGTCGCCGTCTATAACCATTACAAGCGCATTTACATGAACCGCCAGCGCACCGGCGATGGCGTCGAACTCACGAAATCAAATATCCTGCTGATCGGCCCGACCGGAACCGGCAAGACTCTGCTCGCGCAAACCCTCGCTCGCATGCTCGATGTCCCCTTCGCCATCGTGGACGCCACCACGCTGACCGAAGCCGGATACGTCGGCGAAGACGTCGAGAACATCATTCTAAAGCTCTTGCAGGCCGCCGAAGGCGATGTGAACCGTACGCAGACAGGAATCATCTATATAGATGAGATCGATAAGATCGGCCGCAAGGACGAAAANNATCGCAAACGTTCCACCTCAAGGTGGACGCAAGCATCCGCACCAGGAGTTTACGCCCGTCGACACGACGAACATCCTCTTCATTTGCGGCGGAGCATTTGTTGGCCTCGAGAAAATCATTAATCGCCGCATCGGCAAGAAAGCTCTAGGCTTCAAGGTTTCCGAAGATTTGGAGACTGAGGCTGGGATGAATTCCAAGCGCGCCTTTGAGTTGGTCTCAGAGGCGCAGCCCGAAGATCTGATTCGATTTGGCTTGATCCCCGAATTTGTCGGCCGCCTGCCCGTGATGGGGGTGCTTCAGGATTTGGACGAAAACGCGTTGGTCGAGATTTTGACGCGTCCGAAAAACGCAATTGTGAAACAATATCAGCGCTTATTTGAGTTCGAAAATGTTCGGCTCAAGTTCAGTGACGACGCCAACCGCGCAATAGCACGTCAAGCCATGGCGCGTAAAGTTGGGGCCCGTGGCTTGCGTATGATTCTCGAAGAGCTCATGCTGGAGCTCATGTACAGTCTGCCCAGCCAGAAAAAAGTTAAAGAATTCGAAGTGACCCGTGAGATGGTAGAAAAGAGAAATGTCTCCCTGGCCATGATCGAAAAAGCAGCAAGCTAGCAAAGCAAGGATTCGTATCAGGGTATGCCTTCAGGCATACCCATGTGAGTCGATTCAAAAGCCCCTTTAGGGGCCGTACATCCAAAGGGGGGAGCCCGAGTTGTCGAATCCAAAAGAAAAATTCGAGAGCAAGAAATTACCCATGATGCCCATCCGGGACGTCGTCATTTTTCCCCATATGATGACCCCGTTCGTTGTGGGCCGGGAATCGAGCGTTCGCGCCCTCGAAGAGGCTCTCGCCGCCGATAAGAAGATTTTCCTCGCCACCCAGCACGACGCCAGCATCGACGAGCCTAAAGCCAACGACATCTTCCAGGTCGGCACCATCGTCAACATCGTGCAGAGTCTAAAGCTGCCCGACGGCAACATCAAAGTTCTCGTCGAAGGCATCGAGCGCGGCAAGATTCTACAAGTCATCGAGACGGACGGCTTCTTGCAAGCGACCGTTCGCGTCGCTCGTTATGCCACCGAAACCACCGCCCAGATTGAAGCCGGCATGCAGCGCGTTACCGGCATGTTCGAGCAATACGTCAAGCTCTGCCAGTCGCTGAATTACGAAACCATGATCGCCGCCGTGCGCATGGAAGATCCGGCGAAACTCACCGACACCATCGCCGCCAACTTGCAACTCTCCATCGAAGAGAAGCAAGGACTGCTCGAGATCTTCGATCCCGCCGAACGCCTCAACCGCATCGGCGACGTGCTCGACGTGGAGATCGAAAAGCTCAACATGGACCGCACCATCCAATCGCGCGTAAAGCGGCAGATGGAAAAGGCGCAGAAAGAGTATTACCTCAACGAAAAGATCAAGGCCATCCAAAAGGAACTTGGGCGCGGCGAGAAGAGCGAGTTCGACGAACTGAAGAAGAAGATCGAATCCGCGGGCATGCCGAAAGAAGTTCGCGACAAGGCCATCCAGGAATTGAAAAAACTGGAAGCCATGCCGCCCATGTCCGCCGAATCCACCGTTTCCCGCAACTATCTCGACTGGCTGCTGGTCGTTCCATGGAAGAAGCGCTCGAAAGAGATTCGCAACATCTCGCGCGCCGAAAAAGTTCTGAACGAAGATCATTACGGCCTGGAGAAAATCAAAGAGCGCATTCTCGAATTCCTCGCCGTACGCCAACTGGTCAAGAATCCCAAGGGCTCAATTCTCTGCTTCGTCGGACCTCCGGGCGTAGGCAAAACTTCTCTCGGAATGTCGATCGCGAAAGCAACCGGCCGCAAGTTCGTTCGCATGTCGCTCGGCGGCGTGCGCGATGAAGCCGAAATCCGCGGCCATCGCCGCACCTATATCGGTGCTCTTCCCGGCCAGATCATTCAGATGATGAAAAAGGCCGGCACGAAAAATCCGGTCTTTATGCTCGACGAAGTCGACAAGATGTCGATGGACTTCCGCGGCGATCCCTCGGCTGCGCTGCTCGAGGTCCTCGATCCCGAACAGAATTTCATGTTCGTCGACCACTACCTCGACGTCGAATACGATCTTTCCCAAGTCTTCTTCGTGGCCACCGCGAACGTCATGCACACCATCCCTGCCGCGTTGCAGGACCGCATGGAAGTGCTGCGCCTCCACGGCTACACCGAGCCCGAAAAAGTTGAGATCGCGAAACAGTTCCTGGTGAAGAAACAAATGCTGCAGGCAGGCTTGACGGAAAAGAATATAACGTTTTCCGATGATGCACTGCGCCAGATTATCCGCAGCTTCACCCGTGAAGCTGGAGTCCGCAACCTGGAGCGCGAGATTGGCAATGTCTGCCGCAAAGTGGCGCGCAAAGTTGTCAAAGAAGGCGCCGAATTTTCGGCGGCGATCGATGAGGAAAAAATTGGCGATTATCTGGGAGTCATTAAATTCCGCGACACGCTGGCGCACGAGAAGAGCGAAATCGGATTGGTCACGGGCTTGGCCTGGACCGAAGTTGGCGGCTCGATTCTCAGCACCGAGGCCACTGTGGTCGACGGCAAAGGCAAACTCACTTTGACCGGAAAACTCGGCGATGTGATGCAGGAATCGGCGCAGGCGGCGATGTCTTACATTCGCTCGCGAGCGGTTCGACTCGGCCTTCCACGCGACTTCTATCGCAACTTCGACATCCACGTTCACGTGCCCGAAGGCGCAATTCCAAAAGATGGCCCATCAGCCGGCATCACCATCGCAACCGCCCTTGCCAGCGCCCTGAGCCGCATCCCCGTCCGCCGCGATATCGCCATGACCGGCGAAATCACGCTGCGCGGCAAAGTTCTTCCCATCGGCGGCTTGAAAGAAAAACTTCTGGCCGCTCATCGAATGGGATTGTTCGAAGTGATTCTGCCCAAGGAAAACGAAAAAGACGTAGCCGAAGTCCCGGAGAATCTCCGCAATGCGATGAAGTTGCATTTTGTCGACAACATGGACCAAGTGCTGGCCGTCGCGCTAGAAGGACCGCTGCCACAGATCTCATCCGACGACGACACCATGTCTCCCATCGCCACACCGCAGCAGGGTGATAGTCCCACGGCTCGCCAGTAACCGTGATCCGCCGTAGTCTCGATCCTCGTAGTCTCGATCGGCAGTAGTCTGGAATCGCGCCGCAGATCTGTCATCTTCACGAAATTGTCATCCTGAGCGAAGTAGCCGCTTCGCGAAGCAGCTACGTAGTCGTAGGATCCCTGCATGTCCCACACTCCCAGCGAAGTATCAGGGCATTCTCCCTGTGATTTGTATTGCGCCGCGCCGAAAGTTCCCCCCGTTCCGCCCGAAAAAAAAAATGGAAGAGAGAATCTCATTTCGTGCTGGCGAAGCGTAAACCGAACCCCATGGCGCAAGCAGTGTGCTTCCCACCCTTCGGAAAGTTGTTCAGTCTCATGACATCCTTTACAAAATGTCCCGAGACTTTACAGCACTTTGCGAGGGTGGGAGTTTTGACTTACGCAGCGCCCCCTGGATTGTCCCCGGATTAGAATCATTGCGCAGAGATTTTTGTGGGACTTGCGAGCTTTCGGGGTACCCCTCCCCTATACCCGGTATATTAGAATCTTCACTTTACGGGAAAATTCCCGCTAAAGTCCTGATTTAAAGGGAGTAAAATTCAAAGTCCTGATAATAAAGGAGT
>PLBX01000080.1 GCA_003135495.1 Acidobacteriaceae bacterium
CGCAAAGTATTCCGGAATAAGGAGTTAGGAGTGGATGCAGCTCACGGGACTCCCATTTCGGGAACGGGAGCATCGGCCTTTTTCTGCTTCTGGTTTTCAAATAGCGGATTGAAAGTGCTTTTTGGAGCACCATTAGCCGCCTCTGGAGGCGGGCACACGCTTCACTGCTGCGATCTGCGAATGATTCTTGCATGATATGGGAATGGAGTCGGTGATGGTGGACACAGCGCGGTTGTGATGAATGAGGATGAATTAGGCGGTCGGGGTCGGGGTGAGGTTTCGGTCAAGCCAAAGGAACTTTGAGTGGGCCACCTGTCTGGTTCGTCCGCTCCCTTTGATATTTTTATTCCCTCTGCAATAATTTCGTATGTCGTTCGGGCCGTCCCTAATCTTCGACAAGTCCTCGCTCGAAAGTCTGAATCTTGATGAGGCGGCTCTGCTCGACAATTTCTATCGCTCCAGTATCACCCCCCTGTTTTTCGTCGAGTGCCTCGCTGATCTTGAAAAAGCGATTAAAAGCCGAAGCACGCCTGAGCAAATTGTAGGTTCTCTCGCATTGCGCACGCCTGACGCCCAATCAAGTGCTCATGCACATCACAGGAGAATTCTCGGCCAGGAGTTGTCTGGATATCTTGATTTGAGTCAGGTTCTCGAAAGACCGATGGTTCCCCACGGTGAGCCCGTACAACTCGGCGACAAGCGAGGCATTATCTTTCGGAGAAGTCCCGAGGAGCAAGCTCTGGAACGATGGACGCGCGCAGAATTCCTCGAGGTTGAACGTAGCCACGCAAAAATATGGCGTCAGGCCATCATGCGCATCAATCACGACGATCTTGTAAAGACCATTACGGCTGGCGTCGGTCATTGGCGAAAGCCAAAATCACTTGAAGACGCCAAGCAAATGGCCGATACGATCATCGATAACATGGACCCCGAATGGCTGATCGGCTTCGGACTAGAATTGCTTGATATTCCTGAGGCGATTGCCTATGTCCAAGGGAAATGGGCGGAAAAACGTAAACCCCCGGTCCGTAATTATCTTCCTTATTTCACGCTCATGCTTACGATCAACATTTTCTTTTCGCTCGTGATCCAAACGCAATTACTAAGGAACGTCAAGCAGAGCCATCAGGTTGATCTCGCGTATCTTTATTACTTGCCATTCTGCTCTGTATTCACATCGAAGGATCGCTTTCATGCGCAAATCTTGCCTCTTTTTATGAATCAACGCCAAACTTTCGTTCATGGAGACGAATTAAAGGAAGACTTGTCGCGATTGGTTAGTCGCTATGCCGCATTGCCAGAAGACGTGCAGCGAACCGGGCTCATTACGTTCGCGCATACCCCCCCGGACGATACCAGTTTCTTAGTTACACGGTTATGGGACATTTACCTGCCAAACTGGCGGGCAATCCGAGATTACAAAAAGCCTCAAACGGATCCAGAGGAAGATAAGCAACTGGTCGAGGAGATTAACCGATGGGTCGACGGTGGACAAGGGGTGGTTTCTCATAACGAACATGACATAGACAAGCTCGATCACGTCACTATTACTCGCAGAGTTAAAGCTCGCAAAGGACGATGGCGGAGATTTTCTGAAGAGCAAGAACAAAGAATGTGGGAATATGAGCAATCCAAAAAAAACAAAGACAGCTGAAATCCCGAATTGTTTCCCCATCGCTGACGCATGGGGAGAACGCAGGGGTCCTTCGACTCCGCGCTGCTTCGCTTCGCTCAGTGCGCGCTCCGCTCAGGATGACAGAGTTGGGAGGGTGCCGACAAAAAAGGCTTGTGCCGCAGATTGATGATTCCCTGCCTAACGCACTACCATACTCCCATACCCGTTGACACCGAATCTCCCGCTTCTACTTATACTCGCGTTCGCGCGCCGCGCGGCAACACGCTTTCTTGCAAAGGATGTCAGCAGGAAGCGGCGATGCGCATGCTCATGAATAATCTCGAGGAGGATGTCGCCGGGTGCCCCGTCCTTGTCGTCGCTCTTTGCGACAAGGGTGGGAACCCGACCGCCCGCGCAACCTGATTTTGACTTACTCTGCATCCGTCTCCCCGCCGCCATCAACCGCGCCCGTAGTTCGTGGCGGGACCACACCCATCTCCGCCTCGTCTTCCAAGTGACTTCTGCCCGCTATCGTGCATGGAGAGCGGTCCTTCGCTTTAGCGGGAATCGGGCGCTAAATCCATGATTCCAATATACCGGGTAGGGGCGGGGTGCCTCCCATCCGTCCGAAAAAAACGAGACGTCGCAGGCTGAACCAGACGGTTAACGGGAATATTTGACTTCCCCGCACAACCTGCGAGAATGGAAGTAGTTCTTTGAAGGCCAATTCCCACCAGTGGGGGCGTCACGGCTTCGACGGAGATGCTTGCGGCCAAGAGGCATGCCAGGGTGCATACACCTGTAATCGCGTGCAAAATGATAATTGCCAATCAACAGATGGCATACGCAGCTTAATTAATTAAGTTGCCGTCTTCCGCAGCTTCGCCCGTGGGCTGCGAGCGGACGTCACACAGCGGGCTGCTCTTCCCGTCTACGTCTGGGGCGGGAGGCTAAGATCTCAGGCTAGCGGCGACTGTTTCTTGTCCGTTCTGAGCAGCCGGCGCGAACGTCCTGGGGTAATGCCCAGGGCATGAACCGGAATAAGCATGTAGTCTCTTGACCAGTAACATTTTCGGACGCGGGTTCGACTCCCGCCGCCTCCACCAATATAAACTACTGATAATAGTGAAGTTATAAAACGGTAGAAAAAATCGTACAATAAACGTAC
>PLBX01000339.1 GCA_003135495.1 Acidobacteriaceae bacterium
ATCCCGGCTCGCCCCAGAACGCGCGTAGGAAACGCAACTTCGGCTGCCGAATAACCTTCATAGAGATGCACCCGCCCCTGCATGGCCGCAACCGGCACCTCACCGCACCTGCCAATCACCATTTGCCCGGCGTGCCCAATGGCAGTCGAACGAGGAAACGTTGGAATGTGCGCATATGGAATGCGGACAGCATCAGCAAGACCATCGGCGAACGATCCCAATCCCGACCCGAGCACCAGCCCAATCTGCGGACGCAGCTCACTTTGCGAAAGAATAAATGTAGCTGCCGATTCGGCCCGCTCAAAGATATCTGCACTCATAAAAAATTACGTGGAGAAATAATCACGTAGGGGCGGACGCATTCGTCCGCCCCCCCGGCAAAGCCCGGAACATCACTAAAACTCACCGTAGAGACGGGGCTTGCCCCGTCTCCCCCTGCAACAAAATCGCAGCACAAAATCCTGGCCTACTGCCCCAGAATCAACGGCAGCCCGTTCTTCCCGCCGCCAATCACCACCACTTTCGCATTCGGACTCTTCGCCAGCAGCTCTGTAGCTTCAATTCCCTTCCACTCCAGCAACTGCGGACTAATGCCTTGCGCCACAATCTGCTGAAAAACGCGCACCCCGCCCGCCTCAATCCTCTTGCGCTCCGCCTCCTGCTTCTCCTTCTGCAGCCGGAAGCTCATAGCCAGCGCCTCCTGCTCCGCCTGCTGTTTCGCTTCAATCGAAGTTTTCAACGTGGCCGGCAACTGAATATCGCGCAACAAAACGCTCTCCACAATAAATCCGCGCTCTCCAAGAAGATTCGAGAGCTGATCGAATATCTGCTTCGCCACCATCTCGCGCTCTCCGGTGTAAAGTGCGTTCGCAGTGTGCGAAGCGGTCGCTTCGCGAATCGCAGCTCGCAGGTTGGGCTCGACCAGAACGTCGGAATACGTCGGCCCGATTTTCTGAAAAACATCCGCCGCCATATGCGGATTGAGGTGGAAGATCAACGACGTGTCGAGGTTCATCACCAGCCCTTCGCTCGAAGGCACGCTGGCCGTTTCCTTGATCTCCTGCGTGCGAATCGACAGTTCGTGATTCGTTTTGAACGGGTTGATGACGTGAATGCCTTCCGGCAAGGCTTCACCAGTGACTCGTCCAAACAGCGTCAACACGCCGACCGCCCCTGAATCGACGCGAGTCACCGCCGAGAACAGGAGAATCACAATCATCAGCGCGATAAAAGCCAGCCCCAGTAGGCGCAGCATGGAACCGCCTGGCATATCGATCACGCGGCCGCCCGGCGGAGGATTGTAGATTGTCATCGCTTACTCCTTTTCACTTCGCCATTCTAGGGAAATCATTCCATTGACATAAGTATCTGGAGGAGAACCGTTCCAAATCGGGAATACCAAGCAGCATTCATGCGTATACGACACGGATTTGCACAATCACAGTGTCATGTGATCAAGGTAGTAGAGTCCATAATTACCTCGATAAAGCCGCCAAAAATGAATAGCTGCGGCGGCCCTCTCCCACCGCTGCACAATTCCTGCGCCACCCCATTGTGGACGGCCCGCACTCAATTGATAAATAAGCAGTTACAGGAGTATGAATTTCATTGACGTAAATAATAGGCGTGTTAAAACCATAATCGTTCTTTGACACGTTCTGAAGTTTACCCGGTTGGTGCGGCGTCCGGGGCTCAAGCGAAGTCACTCAGACAACCGCGAGGTGAGTTTGAGAGGGCACGCAAGGGTCTATAGCTAAGCGCTGGTCGAGGCGAACAGGAGCCTCTGTTAAAGGCAGGATAGAGTCCCGAGGCGTTGGACTGGTTTATCCGGTTGGCGGTGAGCCCGGAGCCCGAGCAAGATCGGCTTACGATGAAACCCGCAAGGGAGTCGTAGGAATAAGGTCAGCAAGGGTCTAAACGCGAGCTACTGGCCGAGACGAATGAGCCCAACATCACCTCGGGACTCTCTATTTTTGTGGCAGCTCTCAGCTGTCAGTCATTAGCTCTCTCAGTTATAACCAGTTTCGTTACTGGTGTTATTAATTATGTGGGGACGAGCGCCCTCGCCCGTCCAAGCCGAGCAAAGCTCGGCAGTCGACTTCGACGACAACCTCTGTTCTCCCTGTCTCTCTGTGCCCCCTGTCTCTCTGTGCCCCCTGTCTCTCTGTGCCCCCTGTCTCTCTGTGCCCCCTGTCTCTCTGTGCCCCCTGTGGTTCAAGCACTTTCGCGTGGAGCTCATCCCCGTGAAATTTTCGATGGCGGCAGCGGTTCATCGCTGCGGTAACTCTGCGCTTTGGATGCGGCACGGCAATTCGAACTCGTAGCTTGATTTTGTTTTGAAGGGGCGCGGCTTCAGCCGCACAGTAAATTCAGCAAACGCGTTCCTTGCGAATGTGGGCGTGCACACCGCCCTACTTTTTCAAGGAACTACTGCGAACTCGGCCTTCTGGGCTTTTAGTGGAAGGGCACGACTTCAGCCGTGCTGCCAACGCAAAGCTGCCACGCTTTGGCGCCCGCCGATTAGCTCGTGTGGCGCGGGCGCCCTCGCCCGCGAAAGTCCGCAGCAAAACCAAGTCGCGCTTCTCTGGTGCGGGTCTTTTGCAAGAGGTTATGGGATCATCCGAACCCAGTGAAGCCCCATCGTGATAAAAAGATTTCCCCTGCCCTGGAAGCATCGTGAAAACCACTTCTCAAAACGAGAAGTAGCCCACCCCCAGTTAATCGGAGTAAACTCCCGACCCACCCGCCGCCAAAGCCCGAAAGCCCTTCCCAAACTCCTCTGCCCAAGCCAGGCATTCCGCTCGTTCAGGCACTGGCCGAAATGCGCGCTGGGGATACTCATCATAAGTACGCCCGTCCAGCATCCTGCCCTTCTTAGCTTTTCTCACCCCACCCCACTGCTTAAAGAAGAAAGCCACGCCCTGCTCTCGACATTGCCGACGAATCGACACAACCCACTCCCGTTTCATCGGACGAGCCCCCGGCCCACTCTCCCCCCCAACAATTACCCACGTGATGCCCGACAAATCGATTTCGCCAAGGTCTTCCAGCAAAGGCTCGATGGACAAAAAGCGAACTTTAGCCGGAGCCTGCCGAAGATCATCCACCCGCGGCAAACCATATTTCCGATCCTCGACACTCACTCCCCACCAGATGTTTTCCTTGTCAGCCGCAAACCGCAGCCTGCCTTTGAGCATGTCCCGCAGTCTCTGCGATCGCTTGGTCAGCACCTGATACGTGTGCCAGTCCGCGGTAGCCATCACCCGCGAGACCGCTTCGGTGTATTCGTCAGGCACCCCCGGCTGAAACAGATCGCTCATCGAATTGACAAACACTAGCTTGGGAGATCGCCAGCCAAAAGGTTCAGCAAGCTTCTCCGGCACTAACCGCAGATCAAACCCCTGCTCATAAGGATGCCCCTTAACCCCTCGAAACCGCTCAGCGAAAGTCTCGGCATAGCAATGCTTACACCCAGGACTAATTTTTGTGCAGCCCCGAACGGGATTCCAGGTCGCGTCAGTCCATTCGATATGGGAGTTCAGAGACATGCGGCTCCTAAAATAGAGAGGGTTGATCCGTGCCATATTTTAGGACGGCATCCCAAAGTCGGTACGCTCGCGGGTGGCGTGCGAACAAGGCCAGCCGATACAACGCAAGGTTCTTTTCGTGTGACCTAACTTCTTTCATGGTGTAATGCGGGGGAGGAATATAACCGAGGGTAGCCATGCTCTTGGTGAACTCGTCAGCTAAGAATCTGGTGAATTTCACGGCGTCCCATTGCGCTGTCGCCCACCGTTCTCGCCAGCTTTCCGAGCCAAGAAATTTGTCGACTTTATCGGCATCCTCTTTCAGGTAGTGTTCGTAGTTGCGGTTTGCATCCATCCCCAAAGCGAGGAGCACTAAGAAATCTACGTAACGAGCGTTTGCGAGAATCCGGATCGTTTCAAACTCAAGACCAATATCGAAAGGGTCGGCGAAGCAAAGCGACAACGCCGTATTTCCTGCTGACCCACGAGGGATTTCAGCTAAAATTTCCGAAGTCTTCCTATTGCAATCACCCTGAACATAGGCAATATTCGCTTTCGGTGCAATTCGCCCAGCTCGAACCTTCAAAGCCTCTATTTTGTTTGTTCGATCTTCACAGAAGACGTACTTATCAAATGGATCCGTTACCTTGAGGGCCAGGATTGGAGAGCCCAGAACAAACTTCGACGTGTGTCGAATTCTGCTGAACCCCGCCCCTGCATATAACTCGACATAAGTCCGCTTAGACCATTTGGCCTTCATGCTCGATGAGAACAAGGTCGAATAAAAAGAGACCAAGCGATGCTTATCCTCAGCCCAAGCTCCTACGTCCGGGGCTACCAAGCCATCATCGTGCACGAAATTATCATCTTGGGTCACAGCAATTTTCGCTTTTTGTTCGTACAATTGCGCTGCATTATTGTGCCATTGCCAATCCTCACTAGCAATAGCATTCATGGTCACGGTGAGATACCCGCCACGCCGCCGGCCCGATTCTTCTCACGATTGGCTCCGAGCATCTCGGACCGACTGGATCGCACTTTCGAGCACCTTATCGGATGCTAATATAATGCTATAATCGCATCATGATCGATGTCACCCAAGACATTCATTCCCTCACCACCTTCAAGCGCAACTCCTCGGGTCTGATGAAACACATGAAGAAAACCGGACGTCCGCTCGTGCTCACTGTGAAGGGGAAAGCCGAAGCCGTGCTCCTCGATGCTGCGGCCTATCAAGAAGTGGCCAGTCAACTGGACGCTGTAGCGAGCATTCGTCGCGGTCTTGCGCAAGCCCGAAAAGGTATGGGTCGGCCGGCAGACGATGTGTTTGACGACCTGGAACGCGAAAATGGGAACGCGAAGACGCGAACGGATAGATGACGTACCGCGTCATCGTAACTCCCGCCGCGGAAAATGACCTCCGGACCGCCTATCGCTATATCCGCAGCCAATCCCCCCGTGCAGCGCGCGATTGGATTCGTCGCGCACGACAGATCGTGAGGAGTCTTGCGCACCACCCCGAGCGGTGCCCCATGGCTCCCGAGAGCGCTTCATTCGATCAACCCATCCGCGAACTGCTTTTTGGCTCGGGCAATCGCGGTACCTATCGTTTCCTCTTTGCTGTGTTTGCTGAAGAGAAATCAGTTTATATACTGCACGTGCGGCATGGATCGATGCTCCCGCTCTGACCTGCACACATCTTCTCCTGCCCTCATCGCCATCGTTTACAATCGGGATTCCCAATCGAAAATTTCAGCCTCGATTGGAAATGATTGGAACCCACGCCCATGCATCGCTGGTCACAACTCTTCATCCCCACCCTGCGCGAGGCTCCTGCTGATGCCGAGGTCGCGAGCCACAAGCTCCTCGTCCGCGCCGGATACATCCGCCAACTTGGCGCCGGAATCTATTCGTTTTTATTCCTAGGCAATCGCAGCACCCAGAAGATCATGGGCATCGTCCGCGAGGAGATGGATAAGATCGGCCAGGAATTCTATCTCCCTGCCCTCAATCCGCGCGAGGTTTGGGAGGCGAGCGGCCGCTGGGCCGCGATGGGCGAGAACATGTTTCGCCTCAAAGATCGCAAAGGCGCTGATCTTTGTCTCGGCATGACGCACGAAGAGGTCATGACCGACATCGCGCGCAAAGAACTCCGCAGCTACAAGCAATTACCCCAGATCTGGTATCAGATTCAAACCAAGTTTCGTGACGAGCCTCGCCCCAAGTCGGGTCTGCTTCGCGTCCGCCAGTTCATCATGAAAGACGCTTACTCATTCGACATCGATGCAGCCGGACTCGACGCGTCTTATCAAAAGCATCACGACACTTATTGCCGCATCTTCGATCGCTGCGGCCTGAAGTACATGGTGATCGATGCGCACTCCGGCGCCATGGGCGGATCGAAATCGCAGGAATTCATGGTCCGCACTCCGGCGGGCGAGGATCTGGTAGTGAGCTGCGAGAAGTGCAACTACGCGGCGAACATGGAGAAGGCTACATCGAACCTCGCTCCCGTCGAGGATCTGAAGACCGAAGGCGATGGTGCGCCTGTCGAAGTTCACACTCCGGGACAGAAGACGATTGAAGATGTAGCGCGCTTCCTCGGCGTGTCTCCTAAGAACAAGATCAAGACACTGGCCATGATGATCACGGAGGAAGCCGCAAAAACCGGGAAGAGCCGTCAGCGCGCTGTCGTGCTGCTGATGCGCGGCGATCACCAGATGAATGAGGCAAAGCTCTCGGCGGCAGTCGGCGGCAAAGAGACGCGTCCCATGCAAGAAGATGAAATTCGCGATCTCTTCAAGTCTCCCGCTGGATACCTTGGCCCGCTAGGCATTGATTGGGCGAAAGAAGTTGACTCAAAAGATGTTAAGTCAAAAGACGAGAAGGATTCCGCCAAGCCCATCCTCCTCGTTGACAAAGCCCTCGAAGGCCGCATCAATTTGATCGGCGGAGCGAACAAAGAAAACTACCACGTCAAGAATTTGACGCCTGGAAAAACCTTTCATCCCACAGCCTATGTCGATCTCCGCAGGGTAACCGCCGGCGAAAACTGCCCCAATTGCGGCGCGCCCTTGCGCATCGATACCGCCGTCGAGATCGGACACATCTTCAAGCTCGGCTACAAATACTCCGAAAGCATGGGCGCGAAGGTACTGGACGTGAACGGCAAGGAAGTGACGCCGATCATGGGCAGCTACGGCATCGGCATCGAGCGCATTCTCAC
>PLBX01000546.1 GCA_003135495.1 Acidobacteriaceae bacterium
CCCCGTACTAACTGGTTAATACATCCGGAGCACCGGGCAGGAGCAGCGGGTGCCCCAAGTCTCGCGTTTTCGAGACCTGGGAGCGGCTCTGGGAGCGCTACTTCCTTGCGTAAAATGCGGCGTTCTTTTCCAGAAACTCTTTCTTGTCCTCCGGGAGCTCCTCGGCCACGAAGATCGAACCCGAGGTGCAAACCGGAATGCAGGCGCCGCAATCGATGCAACCCTCGGGGTCGACATAAACCTGTGTCGCCGCCTCAAACTCGGGCTCGTCTTTCTTGGGATGGATGCAGTCGGTCGGGCAGACGGCCACGCAAAGCTCGTCCTTGATGCAAGTGTCGGTGATTACATAGGCCATGAGTGCTTCTCCTGAGATGTTTTCTGAAGTAGCTTCACTTTTACCTTAGCGAGTGAAGTCCAGGTTGGCAGTGACCTTCATCACAGCCAGAGGTGTTTAAAGGCTAGAAGATGCAGCCGACACTCCTCACGGATTGCCCAGCGCACTGGCCACAAAGGCTGCCATGACCTCTGAAACGCTGGAGCCGACCTGAGCCCCACCGGGAGGCGGAATGATTCCAGCATCGACTTCCTAATGGTGAGTTATCCAGAACCGTTTGCGTCGAAAACCGCCACAATCATGATTACCGCTGTGCTCGATAGAACACGAAAAAGAACACCATCACGCTGAAGCAGCCAAACGCATAGATGAATGACGAGAATAGCGTAACCGCAGGAACCAAGCCCCGCAGGACATTAAGAAGCGTGAACACGAAATTCCACACCAGCAGAACCGTCATCAATGTCGTCCCGATCAAGCTAGCAGCGCCGCATTTTTGAGTGTCATGGCCGGAGTATGAACTCGGCGAGTGTTGGAAGCAACCGTGGCTAACGCGGACCAAGCGGTGGAGGAAGGATTCCTGAAGCCGGTGCGGGTGTAGAAATGGCCAGTCGGGAGACGAGATGACTCAGGCCTTCGGGCCGAGGCAATGGCACACGCCTAATCCTTTTTCACCTAGCCCTACTGAATTTGGTTTTCCTTCGCATCGCCGTTCTCATCGAGACCCTGCGCAATCCACGATTGACGCTGAAGGTTGTCGAGACGATCTTCTGCTTCCTGAATCCAGTGCTCATAAGTCTTGCGGATTTCTTTTTCCGATGCGCCAACCCACTTACTCACGTCGCTCGGCTGGAAACCTTGAGCCAACCATTCGCTGATTCGGTAATGCCGGAAGCCGTGCGGCGTCATCTTCACACCGGCGTCACGGAACAACTTCTTCACCCGTTCACGCCACAATGACTCAGTGCCGGGGAACGCCGGAGAACCCAAGCCTCGAAGACGCTCGGCTAGAGACCGACTGATACGCACCCGGTAGCGTTCGTTCGTCTTCGTCCGCCTGCCACGGATAAGGGTTTCGTTCTCCAAAAGAGGACGACGTTCTGGCTTCGAAAGTCCGCAGCGCTGAGCATCTTCCACCGACATCCCAAACTTCTGAGCGTCCACTAGAGCCATCGCCGTCCAGCGCATCAACTCGCAGAGCAGCTTCACCCGACCGCTGGCGGTCAAAAGAACCTTTTCAACTTCCTTCTTGGTCGGAGGCACAACCTCCGCCTTCTCATAGCGGATGCGGAATTGCGGGTTCTGACGGGTGCTAGGAATCGGGTTTACAGGAATGTAGCCCATGCCCACGGCCCAATTGAAGAAGCCGCCGACGACTGACCAATGAACCGACAGGCTGCTGCTGTCACCTGTCCGGAACGGTAGCGACATCCGAAACTTAATTGCCTGATCGGGCGTGATGGCACCGAGGTGCAGCACCTCGTTTTTTTTGCACCACTCCACCAATTTATCGCCCATGAACTTCGGCTTGGTGTTGGTGAGTCCGTTCTTCGATCGGAACGCAAGCCATTCCTGCACTGCGTCCTCGACCGTCATGGACTTTTGTCGAATCGGCTTCCCCTCAAGCAATGCATCGAGATCATTTTCAAGCTTGGCGGCGTGCCGAAGAGCTTCTGCCTTGTTTCGGGTTTTGAGAGGACGCCTGTTTTGTCCCTGCCTAAGATTCTTCCCGTTGAAAGTGGTCTGGGAACCAGTCCAGTTGAACTCCCCCCACAGCGGACAACCGCACCTAGACGCGTAACGGTCTGCTTTATCCGGACAGTGCGCCGAGTGTCGGCGGAAGATTTTGATTTCCATCTGTTTTCCCCTTTTTGGGCTCTAAAGCCTTAATACTGCGAAAAGAGGAATCCCGCCCTTAGAGGGGTATCGTTAGTACAAAATTAGTACAATCGGGACGCTGAAATGGAAATGGCCTGTATTTACGGGGTCAAAAGAATGGCTCCTCAGGTANNTGCTCTGCCATTGAGCTACTGAGGAGTGAGAGCACGCTGTTTGCGCGCTTGAATCGTCAACGAAATCATATCAGAGCCCGCGATTGATTGGAACATCCCATCTCCAGCAGCCGCCCGCAGCCGCCGCCCGCCGAAAGCACGTCAAGTGCCTTGGGCACTGCTCTTCTGCTAACCTGTTTCTCTGCATCTCGTCCATAACAGAACGTCGCAAAAGACAGCCGATACGACCAACGTCGATACGAGTGAGGTTTTCAATATGGGAGGTTCGCGTTTGCTTACCCTTTTCTTTATCTTTTCCTTTTCCCTCTGCGCCCTTGCCTTCGCGGACAATTCACGAGCCGCAACTGCGGGCCACGAAAACAACGCCGAAGATTCCGGCGCTCCTACCCCGTCGGCCTCACTCGCCGGACCGCCCAAAGTCAAAGTCGAGCCGGTAGAAGAAACCGTGCAGGGCCACAAGATCGTCGATCCCTACCGCTATCTCGAGAACGCGAACAATCCTGACACCAAACTTTACGTAGAGCAGGAACTCAGCTACACCAAGTCGATTCTCGATCCGCTGCCCGGGCGCGACAAAATCAATGCGCGCCTTTCTCAATTACTCGAAATCGGCACCGTCGGCGCTCCGCAGATGGGCGGCAAATATTATTTTCATACGCGGCGCGAGGGCAATCAGAATCAGCCAGTCCTTTATGTGCGCGAGCGACTCGACGGCGGTGATCGCATTCTCGTCGACGTCAACAAAATGTCCAGCGACGGCACTGTTGCGCTCGACTGGTGGTTTGCCGCCGAAGACGGTAAGTATGTCGCTTACGGCACCTCCGCCAGCGGATCAGAAGAAAGTACTCTTCATCTCATCGAGACCGCGACCGGCACGCAGTTGCCCGAGGCCATCGACCGCACACGCTTCGCCAGTGTCGCGTGGATGAAGGACAGCTCCGGTTTCTACTACACGCGCCATCCCAAAAAAGGCGAGGTGCCCGACGGCGAAGAGGTCTATCACGTCAAAGTTTTCTACCACCAGATTGGAAGTGACCCAGCGAAAGATCCGCTGATTTTCGACGAACGCCCCAACCCGCAGGACATTCCCAACGTCACGCTCTCCGAAGACGATCGCTGGCTTCTGATTAACGTGCAGCACGGATGGACTAAAACGGAGATGTTCCTGCAAGATCTGCGATCAAAAAATCCTCCGCTCGAAATTACCACCGGCAAAGATTTTCTCTACGGCGGTGAATTTTTTCAGGGCAAACTCTACATCACAACCAACGAAGATGCGCCTCACTATCGCGTCTTCGTCGCCGACGCGGCCAATGCAAAACGCGAGAACTGGAAGGAACTCATTCCCGCAACCGACGCTGTTCTTCAAGACGCGAGCGTCACGGGCGGTAAGCTTCTCACCCAGTATGAGCACAACGCGACGTCAGAACTAAAACTTTTTGCGCTCGATGGCAAAAAGATCTCCGACATTTCGCTGCCCGCCATCGGAGACGTGTTCAGCGCCTCTGGACGCTACGACCGCAACGAAATCTTCTTCGGGTTCCAATCCTTCACCGTTCCGCCCACCATTTACCGCGTTGATCTATCGGGTAATGCACCAACCCAACTGAAAGGATCATTGTGGGCCAAGGTGGACGCCCCGTCCATCGATCCCGCAGCCTATGACGTGCAGCAAGTTTGGTACACATCGAAAGACGGGACAAAAGTCCCGATGTTTATCGTCAGCAAAAAGGGAATCGAAAAGAATGGCAAGAATCCTACTTTGCTCACCGGCTACGGTGGCTTCAATATTTCTCTGAAGCCGACCTTCAATCGCAGCATGTATCTCTGGATGGAGCACGGCGGCATCTACGCAGTCGCCAACCTGCGCGGCGGCGCCGAGTTCGGTGAAGATTGGCATCGCGCCGGCATGCTCGACAAAAAGCAGAATGTCTTCGACGACTTCATTGCCGCCGGCGAATATCTGATCGCGCAAAAATATACCGGCAAAGATCATCTCGCGATTCAGGGCGGATCAAACGGCGGCCTGCTGATGGGCGCTATGATCACGCAGCGCCCCGACCTGTTCCGCGCCGTCGTTTGCGCGGTGCCGCTGCTCGACATGCTGCGCTATCAAAACTTTCAGATCGCAAAATTGTGGATACCGGAATATGGCTCGTCCGACGATCCCAAGCAATTTGAAACGCTCTACGCCTATTCGCCCTATCATCACGTGAAGGCGGGCCAGGAATATCCCGCCATCTTATTTATGACCGGCGACACCGACACACGGGTCGATCCCATGCACGCAAAAAAGATGGC
>PLBX01000091.1 GCA_003135495.1 Acidobacteriaceae bacterium
GTGGACCCTCTATGCCGCCGGAATTTTGCTTTTCGTCGCTCTCGGTGTGTGCGCTTACGAGGTCGGTATTCGCCGCGGCACACATGTCGCAAACGTCACAGCCCCTCCACACGCTCAAGACCAGATTTCGCTGGAAGAGAAGTTAAGCGACGCGAGCCATGAAGCCGAGGTCGCGCATTCTCAAGTTGGGCAACGCGACAAGGCGATTGCCGATCTCCACCGCCAGTTAGAACAGCAATCGGCGAAAATGGATCAAATGAAGGCGGCACAGGAACAGTCGGACGCCGCGCTGCGCGGCGCAGACGCTGGACGACAGGAACTCGTCCAGCGTCAAACTGAGGCGGAACAGAAATTTGCTGCTGCGCAGTCAACTGCACAGGGGCTGCAGAAGAAGTTGGATTCGATTGCAGAACAGTCTTCCCAAGATGCAAAACGGGTCGCAGCATCAGACGCAAAAGTCAACGAACTAACGAACCTCCTGCGTCAGCGTGACGCTACTTTGGACCAGCAGCAGGAGTTGCTCGCGCATGACCGTGACATTCGGGAACTCATGGGCGCGCGAGATCTGTATGTCGCGGAAGTCTACGACGTGGCTCGTACCGGAGCGACCCAGAAGCCTTACGGACGCGTGTTCTACACCAAGGGAAAGTCGTTGATCTTCTACGCGTACGACCTGGATCAGCAAACCATAGCGAAAAACGCTAACACGTTCCAAGTGTGGGGCCGGCGCGGACCGGACCGGGAGCCACCGTTTCCCTTGGGTATCTTCTACGAGGACAACGCCTCAAAGAAGCGGTGGGTTTTGAAGCTGGACGACCCGAAACTGCTGGCACAGATTGATGCTGTGTTCGTTACGATTGAGCCGAATGGCGGCAGTCGCAAGCCAAGCGGCAAGCCCCTTCTCTTTGCTTACCTGCGAGTCGACCCAAATCATCCTTAGTCACGGCTGTTGCATCTTTCCTCGCTCTGCAGGGTTCCAATTAATTAACGAAGGATCGGGTACCAAGTGAGAACTCTCTCCGTAGACTCGAACAGGATTTCCGAATCCGTCGGCCATAGGAGAGTCTCAGTGCGCGTGCGCTTCCCCCGCATCGCTTTTCTTTTCGCTTGTGCCGTGTCGCTAGCCCTCCCCCTTATGGCACAGTCCCCTAATGGAACTATGAACGGTCGCGTACTCGATCCATCCAACAAGGTCATCAGCGGAGCCGACATTCTGGTGATAAGTGATGCAACGGGCTTGAAGTACTCTGGCAAGACGAATGACGACGGTATTTATGTTGTGCCGAATCTTCCGCCAGGGGCGTACCGGGTTCAAGTTTCTAAGGTGGGGTTCAAGACACTCATCAAGCCGGATATTGTTCTCAATATCCAGGACGCGCTGTCTATCAACTTTACCCTGCCGGTAGGGGCCGTTTTCGAAGTCGTGACGGTTGAAGGCGGCGCGTCGATGATCAATACAACGGATGCGTCGGTCAGCACAGTTGTGGATCAAACGTACGTGAAAAATATGCCGTTAAATGGCCGCAGCTTCCAGGATTTGATTTTGCTCACACCAGGGATTGTCACACAAACTCCTCAGGGCGGCGTAATTGGAGACTTCAGTGTAAATGGGCAACGTACACAATCGAACTACTACACGTTAGATGGGGTGAGCGCCAATGTGGGTTCGGCTTCTGGCCAAGACCAGACTAACTTTGGGCCAGGGATCAGTGGGTCCGCCCCCGCTGCGACTGCTTTGGGAACCACACAAGCTCTAGTCTCCCTGGACGACCTTCAGGAATTTCGTGTCAAGAGCTCGACTTACTCGGCTGAGTACGGTCGCAATCCCGGCGGCCAGTTCGCGTTTGAAACAAAGTCAGGCACCAATCAATGGCACGGAACCGCGTATGACTATTTACGGAATGGGGTCTTTGACGCTCAAGATTGGTTCAACAACTACTTCGGTGTGAAGGCTCCCGCGCTTCGCCAAAATGATTTCGGTGGCACCTTGGGCGGGCCGGTCAGGATCCCAGGACTGTACAACGGAGGAGACAAGACGTTTTTCTTTGTTTCCTATGAAGGATTGCGCTTAGTCAGCCCTCAGGCAGCCTCGATCAATTACGTACCGGACTCTGCCCTGCGGGTGAGTGCGCCCGCCGTCGTGCGGGAGGCGCTGAATGCTTATCCCCTGCCCACTGGGCCGGATGTGGGTGACGGGATTGCGGAGTTCATTGGGAGTTGGTCCAACCCGGCAGCCCTCAATTCGACCAGTGTGCGCTTCGATCACGCGGTCAGTGACAAGCTGAGACTGTTTTTCCGGTTTAGTAATACAACCTCCACTACAGCGGCTCGGGGGACTGATTCCGTGAGCGAGGCTCCAGTGGTCCGCAGGGTGGTCGATTATACGACGCGGACCTACACCGCCGGAGCCACTAGTGTTGTGACAAGCCACCTCAGCAACCAACTCCGCCTCAATTACAGCTCAAACGAAACGACAAATACTCAGGTCCTCGACGCTTTCGGAGGGTCCACTCCCGTAAATTTGGGAGATCTGTCCGGGGGCGGCCCGAAATCGTGGATCGTGTTTGACCTTGGATATGACGGATACTTTATTAATCTTACCCAGGCACGGCAGGGAGGGGCTCAGAGGCAATGGAACTTGGTGGACACAGTAGGTCTGTCCTTTGGACGCCATCAGTTGAAATTTGGAGCGGACTATCGCAGGCTGGCGCCGTCCGCGATTATCTCTAGCCCTTTCCTGGCTTACCTGTTCCTTAGTGAATCTGCGGTCACCACGAACAGTCCTCTAGACGTCGAGCAAGCCTTTGGGTCCGCTTATCCGTTGTATAAGAACTTCTCAGCTTTTGCCCAAGATGAATGGAAGGTGTCGCAGCGTTTGAGCCTTGCGCTGGGATTGCGATGGGAGATCAACCCCGCGCCCGGTGTCACACAAGGCTTGATGCCGTTTACAGTTCAGGGAAGTGGTCCCAACAACTGGGCTTTGGCGCCCCAAGGCACACCGCCTTGGCGGACCACTTGGTACAATCTTGCGCCCCGGTTGGGTGCCGTGTACGCAGTCTGCAACACTCGAGGCCGCGAAACAGTGGTGCGGAGCGGTGGCGGAGTTTTCTTCGATACCGGTCAACAATTGGGGTCGGTTGGTTTCAATGGGCCAGGGTTTTCTTCGCTAGCGATTGTTTCAGATCCGTTTCCAGTGAACGCGGCAACGCAAGTTCCTCCCATCGTAAATCCTCCTGTGGCTCCGTATAACGCAAGTCCATACGGCTTTGCTCCCCATCTACAACTTCCGTACACACTTCAATGGAATGCGAGCATCGAGCAGGCACTGGGTAACTCGCAGGCTCTCACGGTCTCTTACGTCGGATCACACGCCGCAAGGTTGCTTGAGGTGAACTTGGTGGCGTCGCCGACCAACCCTAACTCGGGCCAATTTAACTTCATAACGAACGGCCTGACCTCGGATTATGATGCCTTGCAAATTCAATTCCAGCGAAGGTTAAGCAGGGGCTTTACGGCACTCGCGTCCTACACGTGGTCTCACTGTATCGATTACGAGTCCGGTCAATTTCACTTTGGATATCAGCGCGGAAACTGCGACTTTGACGTCCGACACAATCTCTCTGCTGCCTTTTCGTATGACTTGCCTAGCGTTGGGTCCAACCACTTTGTGAACGCAGTGGTGCAGCACTGGGGGCTCGATGGCCGCTTTACGGCACGTACGAGCTTCCCAGTGTCTTTCTTTGGCAATTATCTGCTGCAGCCGAACGGACAGTTCTACTATGGCGGGCTCAACGTCGTTCCGGACCAGCCAGTGTATTTGTACGGTGCCAATTGCACTTTTGTGCTTCAAGGAATTGGAGATTTACGGCCTGGGCAAGGGTGTCCCGGAGGTAGGGCGATCAATCCTAACGCCTTCACCGCTGCGCCTTCAGGTCCTGGTGATGCTCCCCGTAACTTTGCGCGCGGCTTTGGTGCCTGGCAAATGAACGTGGCGGTCCGGCGTGAGTTTCCGATTCGGGATCGGTTGAAGCTGCAATTCCGTGCGGAGGCCTTCAACGTATTCAATACTCCAAACTTTGGAACGATCAATGGCCAATTTGGGCAGAGCACATTTGGACAGGCTACTGCCACCCTTGCCAACTCTCTTTTTGGTCTGAATCCGCTCTATCAGACGGGTGGTCCACGCTCAATGCAGTTTGCTCTGAAGCTTCTGTTTTAGGACACGACACAACCTGACATGCTTCGAAGTCAGCGGTTTACGTTCGTGAGCGCGAGGAACGTGTCTGTGGCTGGTAGCCCACCTTGTGAGGAGACAAAATGAAGTGTGTTGATCCCCATCGCTGTTCAGGGAGGCAAGCCTGTCTCGTGGCGTTCATCGTGACGTGTCTTCTACTGATCGCTTCGATTGGACAGAGTGTGGAGGTGAGCGCTAAAGGTAGGGCACCAACCGTTGTAGACGCGATTGAGATGACGCAGTTCGGTGACGTCTTTTATGTTCGCGGAGTATCTGCGAGAGATAACCCAGCAGAGTTTTCGGCAGACGGAAAACATTTCGTCATTATCACAGCAAAGGGAAATATCCAGAACAACACAAATGACTATGCTCTGCTTTTATTCCAAACCGATAACGCGATGCGGTCGCCCACTCCCGAAGTGCTCGTATCGTTGTCGTCATCCTCAACCCGGCCCGCGATTCAGGACGTCACGTGGGTTGATGATCGTACGGTCGCCTTTCTAGGAGAACATTCCGGAGAACTGCAACAAGTTTATGAGGTCGATTGCAAAACCAGGAGTCTCAGAAAACTTACCAATCATTCGACGAGCGTCCTTTCCTATACGGTCGCACCTAATGTGGGGAGCTTGTTTTTCCTGGCTGAACGTCCCGAGGAGCCGCTTTTTGACGAGAGAGTGTTGCGAGACGGATTAGTCATATCCAACCAGTTTTTGCCGGATTTGCTAGCTGGTAAGCGTCGACTTACAAATGTGCAGTTTGCAGATTTGTTCGAGACCAGTACAGAGGGCCACGAGGATCCGGTCAGAATCCCGGGGAATTACTGCCCGTGGAGTCATCCTTGGCTATCACCGAATGGGCGATATCTGATTGCAGAAACCTATGTTGCGGACATCCCGGAGAGCTGGAAGGAATACGAGGATCGCTTTTTACAGCGTCTCCTTCGCTCCGATCCAGCTAACAGGGCGCAAGTCCTTTCGCGGTACGTACTCATCGATATGGCGTCGCGGAAGACCGAGGCGTTGCTCGATGCACCGGCCGGGGGCGGGGGCCCTTGCACGCGAACCTCAGTTATCTGGGCACCAGATAGCAACTCAGTTGTAGTGTCGGCAACGTATCTGTCTCTGAATCTCAAAGATCCTGCTGAGCGCAAATTGCGACAGTCGAAGAAAATGACTGCTGAGATAAAGGTACCCAGCCTCGAAGTTTCACGTATCACCTCGCGAGAGGTATGTGCACTAGAATGGGATTCTCGAAGCGGTAAACTTCTGACTGGGTTACCGCATCCGGCTTCACCATCAACGGTTTCGTATGGAGAGTTACTTGCGTTTCAAAAGGGGGCCGCGGGGTGGAGTGAAGTCGAGTTTCCAAGGTCTGGCCTCGAACACAATAATCGGATAGCGATCACGTTAGAAGAAGACATGAATTCTCGTCCAAAACTGTTTGTTGAGGATCTTCACACTAAACGAACGTCACTTTTGTTGGACTTTAATCCTGAGTTTGAGAATCTTCACTTTGGACATGTCCAGGACGTTAGTTTCCAAGCGAGCGATGGTCACAAGGTGAGAGCAGGGCTCTATCTTCCGCCAACTTATACGGAAGGAACGAGATATCCACTTGTCATTCAAACACATGGATGGGATCCGCAGAGATTCTGGATTGACGGTCCTTTTACAACAGCGTTTGCCGCGCAACCACTCGCCGGCCGAGGATTTGTTGTCTTGCAACTCGACGAAGATCTGAGCAGGTTATCGACCTCCCAAGAGGCTTCATACGAAACAGCAGCATATGAAGGTGGGATCGATTATCTCGATCACTTGGGAATGATAGATCGTGATCGGGTCGGAATCGTTGCATTCAGCAGAACAGGCCTGGGCGTAACGTTTGCGCTCACCCACTCTAAGTATCACTTTGCAGCGGCGAATATTGCGGGATCGGGTGACGACGGATACTTCTCCTACTTGTCTACTTTGACTTCATTTCCCGGTGTGACGGATGACTTTGAGTCGATAAACGGTGGTTCGCCCTTCGGCGCCGGCCTCGCCTCTTGGTTAAAGAATTCCAGCTTTAACTTGACACGTGTAACTACCCCAATACGCGAGGAAGCTCACGGTGCAAGCATACTTTTGGAATGGGAATGGTTCGCTGGGCTGTCCCGTTTGGGTAAGCCAGTTGAACTTATTGAAATACCGTACGGAGAACATGTCTTGGTCAAGCCATGGGAACGAATCGTTTCCCAACAAGGAACGGTCGACTGGTTCAGCTTTTGGTTGCAGGGCTACGAAGATCCCAATCCCGGCAAGTCCGAGCAATACGTCCGCTGGCGGAAGTTACGGAAGCTGCAACAGCAAAACGAAGCTGCAAAATAGCTGGATGACCCCTCCAACAGGGGGCCCAGATGAAGCTGGCAATTAGACTGCTGGAGCGCCTGAAGTAGCGGCGCTCCAGCCAAGGATCACCTAATCCTCCCAGTCTTGATACGCGCTCGTGGGTGGTTCTTTTTGGGGTGTATCGCTATCGTGCCCCGAGGTTTGTTTTGCGGACTGAATGACATTGATCGCAGGCGTCAATGCAGTCAGTTCTGGGGTTTCGTATTTCATGGTTTTGTACCTCCTCTCTTTAGTAGTTTCAGCTAGCTGAACCCTTCGGTTGAAATGGAAGAACGGAGTTCTGTCTGTTCGAAGTCTTGTTTTCCTCTTGTTATCGGGTTCATCAGGAGTTCTCTGGTTGTGAGGTGGCTTAGCCAGCGCTCCAGTGTCAACGTGCGCATCACCCCCAACATCGCAACGTCGTCGTTGTGCTGAAGTTCTTGCAGAGTTCCTAGAAACCACCCGCGATCGATAATGTTTATAGAACTGCTGAGCGCTACCGCATTTGGCTCAATCAGACCAGCCCATTCTTCAGACAGAGTTTTCGTCTGTTGTCGAACAAAAGCTTTTCGTCTTCTGGAGAGAAGTTCCTCCGGGACAAGGCCGACAAGGGCGCGCTTCATCAGGAAACGCCTCTTTCCCACGCCGACGATCTGCTCCCGCGGTATGGCATACATGAATTCCAAGAAATCCCGGTCGAGATAGGGGAAACGTACCTCCCGGAGGACCTTTACGTGGAGGAGCCAGTCCGCCAGGTGTCTTCGCAAGACATTTAATGTAGCAAGGTTCTCTTGAAAGCTTGGCAAGAGACCGGACAGCTTCACTCTGGATGGGTAACCACAGAGAGCTGTGTAATTGCGATGAGCAAAACCCGGATGGAGCCAGGAGGCTGGGCGTATGTCTATAGGTATGCCTGTTACTGACAGGATGAGAAACCCCCGAACAGCTTTCCAGAGCAATGGTAGAGGGGGTGTTCTCATCTTTGTGGCCCAGGTTTTCAGTTGCCGTGCGAGCGCTAGAAATCGTGCCCGGGCCAGAAGATCTCGTAACTCAAGCGTGGGTGTGGGTGCGTCGCCGCCCGTGACTTCGTCTCCTCCGATCCCGGAAAGAGTGACGCGGTGCTTATTTAACAACATGTGCGCAGCATATTGCTTGAAGTGTTCGGGGAGCTCTTTATTTGGGGATGGAGTCGCCGCAAAGCGGTCACTATCAAACTCGGGGATGAACGATGTGCGTGAAACAATTCCTTGTACTTTTAGTTCACGGACGTTGATGTGGTGGCCGGCCCGGCCACGCTTTTCTTCTACTTTGGTGATCCAGTGGAGTTCGTTCGTGTCGGGTTCGACGTGATCGTACGAGTCGTCGTACCAGGAAATGGTGTCAAGGCGCGGCGTGTCGGCTTCACCGCGGGCGATAAGGTTATCGGCCATACAGACGATCGAGGAGGAGTCCAGGCCTCCACTGAGCTCAGCAAGGATGGGCTGATCAGCGCGAAGTCTTCTGTGCACGGCCTTGGCGAAGGCGGCACGAAAGTGCTCTTCGTATTCCGCGTCTGTGCGGTAGCGGATTCTCTTTGCGGGATCGAAATCCCAATACTTGCTGACAGCGCGCTTCCCGGGACTGAGGGCCACGAACGAGGATGGCGGTACCGCATGGATACCGACGTAGGGCGTCAGATGCGCAGCTGGAAAGTACGAAAACCAACCAGCGATGTACTCTTCGCAGATCTGAAACTTCTTGTTGGCAAACAAAACGAGGGGATCAAGAATGGTGCTCCACGTAACGTGGTCTCGGTAGATCGAATAGTAGATGTGGCGAACGCCAAGAGGATCTTTCGCGAGAATCAATGAACGGTTGTTAGGGTTCCAGATGGAGAGGGCCCAATCGCCGACAAGTTTGGCAAAGCACTGTATTTCCCACTTGTTATAAGC
>PLBX01000462.1 GCA_003135495.1 Acidobacteriaceae bacterium
CGCACGGTCGCGCATTACCTGAATCGCGTTCATCACGTCCTGTTGTTGGTTTACGTAAGCATCGCCGAGCGACGAGGTCCAAGAAAGATTCTTGTCCATGTTGGCTAACACCGAAGGAAACTCGACGAGAGACTTCACGCTAGGATCCCAAGGTTGCTTGTCTGCTTTGTCCCCCAGTTGTTTTCCCTTGAGATCAGGATGCTGTTGCATCCATCGGTCTGCTTCCACAATCTGGTCTGGATAAGTCGCCGCTGCCAAGATCTGCGCCACCAAGGCGTCCGGGTAAAGTGCAATTGGCGCAACCAATTGCTGCAATTGCTCGGGAGTTTGCGGAGCCGTTTGGACCGGGGCAGACGCCGCAGTCTCATCTGCCTGATAGGCGAATCCCGCCGGGGCATTGGCTACGAACAATGAAACTACCAGTAAAAGAGCCAAGCTCTGCTTTAACAATGTCACAATAAATTCTCCTGTGCCCAACTTTCCAGAGGCAAGCAATCCAGGAGTAAGCAATTCGGGTTCCAAGAATCGCGCCGCCTAAGTTCTGCGCAGAATGCGGATCGCGGCGACAATCCCAGAACGAACTCCACAGACTCTCGTCTTAACCTCAAGTCGAAAGGTGGACACACCGTCGGCATGTTGACGATGACAGTTTGGCGCTCTGTAGAGTTCGCCGCGGACAAGCGACACAAAGCATTGAACCTGAACGGTTGATCGGATTTTTCTGCCTGCTGTGCTGTTTGGAAATGCAGATGCATTCATTCCGGGCAAAAAGGAGATTCATATATGAGGTCGCTTCGTAGCACAGCGGTTTGTACTCTGCTTTTTGTTGGCCTGCTTGGAGCGGCATTTGCCCAGCACGTCAAAACCGATTTTGATCATCAAGCCAATTTCTCTCAGTACAAAACTTATTCGTGGCAGCAAATCACGCCCGCAAACTCGTTGTGGGACGCCCGGATCAAGAGTGCAGTGGATGCCCAGTTGGCAGCCAAGGGCTGGACGCAAGTCGACAGCGGCGGTGATGTTGCGATCGTCGCGATCAAGACGACGCAAACTCAAAGAAACCTCGAGACGTTTTATGACGGGATGGGTGGAGGCTGGCGTTGGCGAGGGTTCGGAGGAATGGGGGAAGCTACCACAACCGAGCAGGACTATAAGGAAGGAACTTTGGTGGTCGATTTATACGATGCGAAAAACAAGCAATTGATTTGGCGCGGCAGTGCCGAAGACACGCTGTCCGATAAGGAAGCGAAGAACGAGAAGAACCTGGACAAAGGTGTGGCGAAGATGTTTAAGGGCTTCCCTCCCGGTTCGGCGAAAGGTTAAGCACCAGGCTTCCGCTCCAATTCGCACGAGGAGCGTTGCCTCCAAATTAGAAATAACAATAAGGAGAGATTATGAAACTACAAGAGTTAAAACACCAATTGCTGGCACTGTTTATTGCCCTGATTTTCGCGCTGACGCTGCATACAACCAACGCACAAGCGCAGATCATCGGGGACCTCGTAGTCAACATTCCATTTCAATTCCATGCGGGGAGCAGCCGACTTCCGGCGGGCAAATATGTCATCCACATGCTCGACAACACCGATTTGACGATCATGGAAATCAGCAGCGCGGACGGGTCAGTCTCCGCTCTCTTCAACGTTCAGTCGGCAGAGAGCAACTCCACACCGGCCAAGAGTGAATTGATTTTCAATAAGTACGGGAATCGTTACTTTCTTGACAAGTTATTTGATGAAGACAACCCAGACGGCAGCAGGGTTGTCGAGTCTCGCTATGAAAAGAGGATGGACAAAGCGACCCTGGAAGCCCAGGAACATGTGCCGGCATACCACCAGAAAGGCTAGCTCGCTGAAAACAGCTGCCTGAGAGCGCTTTGGGACGTCGTTGGCGAAGTTCGAAGGGCCCCGCGAAATTCATCGAGACTGAGCAGGGCTCGACGAGAATATGGTGACACGTTCAACGCCTTCCCTCCGCGCTCGGCAAGCGGCTGATTGTCATCAGCCGAACTGCCGTTCGAACTGAACTTCAGGCTTGACCGAACTGAACGACTCGACCGAACTTCACAAGGAGATTGGAATGCAAACTCGCAAGCTTGGAAACTCCGACCTGAGCATCACGCGCGTCGGCTACGGCGCCTGGGCCATCGGTGGCTCGGGCTGGCAATACGCATGGGGATCGCAGGATGACAGCGACTCCATTGCCGCGATTCACCGCTCGCTCGAACTGGGCGTCAACTGGATCGACACGGCCGCGGTCTATGGCCTGGGACACTCAGAGGAAGTCGTTGGCCGAGCGCTCAAGAGTTGGCCGGGTCCGCGGCCTTATATCTTCACTAAGTGCGGCCTGCGCTGGGACTCCGAGGGCAACGTAAGGAAAACGCTGAGAGTGGAATCAATCCGGGGCGAAGTCGAAGACAGTCTCCGTCGCCTTTCCGTCGACGCAATCGATCTCTACCAGATCCACTGGCCTCCTGAACCGGATTCAGGCGAACTGGAAGAGGGATGGTCAACGCTTGCTTCCCTGCAGCGGCAAGGGAAGGTACGTTGGATTGGGGTTTCCAACTTCAATGTGGAGCAACTTCGCCGAGCACAGGCCATCGCTCCTGTCACTTCTCTGCAGCCTCCATATTCGCTTGTGCACAGCGAGATCGAAGACCAAGTCTTGCCGTACTGCCAGCGGACAGGAATTGGAGTCATCGCCTATTCTCCAATGGCTTCCGGTCTTCTCACCGGTGCTATGACGCGCGAGCGTATTGCCAACCTGCCGAAGGACGATTGGCGAAAGACTCATCCCGACTTTATGGAGCCAGATCTCTCTCGCAACCTGGCGCTGGTTGAACTCTTGCGGGATATTGCCAGACGCCACAACCGGTCAGCCGGAGAAGTCGCAATCGCCTGGACACTGCGCCATCCCTCGGTGACCGGAGCTATCGTTGGCGCCCGAAACGCGCGTCAGGCGGAGGGAGTGATGCGAGCCGGCGAGTTGCGCCTCACGGAGGAGGAAGTAACCGAGATCGAAATGTTTTTCGCCGAGACGGCAGCATAAATTGAACGGCCGTGCTAGAAAAACTATTCCAGTCGGGCCCCTTCGGGGCGTGATTGAGTCAAACGCAGTTGAATCAAAAAGGAGAATACAGTGAATAAGAGTAAGAGCTTCTTGAAAACAAATAACGAGTGGTTAGTCTTAATATCTTGTCTAGCGCTGTTCTGCACGCTGGCACTTCCAAGTGAAATGATGGCAGATAAATGGGATCAGGCGACCCAGTTAACCTCCAGCGAGCCTATTGAGGTGCCCGGACAAATTCTGCCTGCGGGTTCCTATTGGCTTACGCTCGCAGACACCGACTCCGATCGGAACATGGTTCAGATCTGGAATGCGGACCGCACGCACCTCATTACAACGATCCTGGCAGTTCCGGATTACGTCCAGAAAACCCCGGACAAATCAATCATCAATTTCGCGGAGAGACCGTCCGGCCAGCCGGAAGCGATTCAGTCGTGGTTCTATCCCGGAAATAACTTTGGCGAAGAGTTTGTGTATCCGAAGACGCGCGCCAAGCAACTCGCGAAGCAGACAGGCCGGCCTGTGCTCTCGATGCCCGACGAGCAAGCGTCTAATGCTGCGCAGATCAAACAAGCGTCGATAAAGGCAGTAACCCCCAGCGGTGAGGAAATCGCATTACAGAAATCGCCGCCGCCATCAAAGTAGTTCATTGCCACGTTGAAGGCCAACACTCTTCGTATCTCCCTTTCTGGCGCCGGTTAGCGGCGCCATTTTTTTTTGCGTAGCTCTTCTGCGCAGGTATTTTGCGTAGATATTGAAGCGGGAGGATGACCTTCCGTGGACACGCTGTCCAGCGGCGGCCTTCATTTCTCTCGTGACGATTGACCTTAGAAGTTCTCCCCGCTCAAACCGTTGATACCAGGCCGCCTCAACCTCGCACACTACCTCTTTGCCGCGAAAATAGTTTGGAATGCCGGTTGCTTATCAGAGTTATAGCAACACGGACATGAGTAAGGGAGGATGCGGTCGTGAACAAAGTGGTCGATTCTTCGGACGTGCAGTACGCCGTGATCGCGGGGCTACGAACCGAAACTGGTCCTGAACGCCTCGTGATTGCGTACCCGAACGAGGAAGCGCTGCGCGATCTCATAGCCGCACCCTCCATCATCGCGATGGGCTTCTCCTCGGCCGCGGAGGCGGTAGCGGGTAGCAGAGCTTCTTTGCCGACTGCCGTCGCTTATCAGCGAATGTCGGAAGCAGCGCCGTGTGGGGAAATTGAAAGAGATCAGCAGGAACGCAATTGTGCAGAGTGGCGAGAAGAAACGGGCTCGACGTTGCAGAGACTGGCACGGTTTTTCGCCACATCCTACAGCGACGTTACTTCTACGGTCACCGCCATCTTCTTCTCGAGGAATACCGTTTCGGCGGTAATCAGGATGGCGCTGGGCAGTTCAGTCTAAGTTCTTTTTGTGCACAGAACTCGGCTCTTCCCCTATTCCTTTGCCAAGCTCAGGAAGCTTCTTGGGGCCAAACACGAGCAAAGCAATTCCAAAGACTAACAACAGATGTGTGGGCTGAAAAATTCCTTCAAACATAGAAGACCTCCTCGGGGTTAGAAGAGCTGCGTGCACGACCCATGCACGCAGCTGATATTTTCCGTTCCTTAGAAGACTCCGCCGGGCACTCGGAGAGTCTCTCTTGCGAGGAGCCATCCTAAACGAGTTCCAGCTTCTCCGCCGGGATCTTCAAGGCCATCTGCTTATCGATGTTCAGGTGTGGCTTCAGCATTTCGCTGGGGACGCGCCTGAGCCACTGGTTAAACGAAACATCCATGAACTCGTCAGTTGCGAACATCTCCAGGACCACCAGATCGGTATCACCCGTGTTCTCGAAATAGTGAGGTGCGTTGGAGGGAACATACCCGACATCGTTGGCGCTGTAGTCCATTGTGCGGGCATTATCGACAGGAAAGAATACCGTCATGCGACCCTTGCCGGCGATATAGTACTGCCACTCGGAGCCGTTCGGGTGCCAGTGCAGCTCACGCATTTGTCCAGGCTTGATGATGAGCATGGCCGCGGCAATATGCTTGGAGGCCGGAAAGTTGTGCGAGTCGACGATGCGAACTTCACCTGCTTTGTTGGCTTTCGTCGGCTCCATCGACCTCATGCGGAAGGTGTACTGATACTTTGATGCGACTTGCGCGCCGCCGATCTCCGCCTTGTCCTGTTCGAGCGAGTTGGGCAGGTTGCCGGGGAAGATGTAGAGTGGGGCTCCGGGCGTTTGAGCGAAGACGCTCTTATCCAGCCCTGTATTCTTTGCTAATACCTCGGGAGGCGTGTGCGCCACCAACTCCGAGAGCAGCATCGTTCCATCTTCAGAAAACGTTCCCTGGTTGAAAACCAACAAAAACTCCGTTCCATCCGGGCCAAGCCCTTGAATGGAATGCGGGTAGCCTGCGGGAAAGATCCAAAGATCGCCTTCACTCACGTCACCGATGAACATGGTGCCATCGGGGTTCATCACGGTGACACGGCAATTGCCATAGAGTACATAAGCCCATTCATCGGCGGTGTGCCAGTGCATTTCGCGATAGCTGCCTGCAGTGAGGCGCATTTGGACGCCGGCAATATCCTTGGAAGAAGGAAGGACGCGCTGCGTCACCTCGTGGGTCCATCCACCCTCTTCCACCCGCTTCTTCACCAGATCGAAGGAGTACCAGATGGGCACTAGGTCGCCGTGGTCGGTCGGAGGCGGAGTGTTGGAATTCGGGTTCTGGTCCAAAAGAGTCTTGTTCTCCGGTCCAGGGTCGCTTGAGGAATGGTCGTGCTCCGCCTTCTGCGTGCTCGCTTTTTCTTGAGCATTAGCGCTCAATCCTGCAAGTGCCGCCGCAGCCAAAGCGGCTGAGCCCATTCCCAGAACGCTCCTTCGCGAGAACCCGTCCTGCACTCCCCTATCCTTCTTCTCGTCGTTCATCGCTTTATCCTCATTCGCTGAATTCGACTGCAAGTGTGCATTTCCGCATGACGACAGGCGAAGCAAACACAGTTCCACTTCGCTCGCGAACTGGAAATTATCGGCAAGTCAATCGTGTAGTTGGATTCGGTGGAACCCAGTGGATGACGCCGCCAATTGCTCTGGTGCGGACGATGTCAATGGTTGGACACTCTGTCGAGCAGTGGTCAACAGGGCCGACGCGAAGCCTTCAAATCGGAGAACGGGGCAGCCCGGAAATTGTGCCCCTGGCGGATCCCACGTTCAGCCGCGGGGATGGCTCCATAGAACACCGAGCGAGTGGAGGATGATGGCGTCTCTTCGATTGTCAACTTGTCACGATAAACGACAATCTCACAGGCATTGTGGACAACTGCGCCGGTCTTTCCAAATCCCGCAGGCGACCCGTACCCTTCGCCAACATCGCCCAGGCCAGTGCTCTCGTATCCGAATCCTTCGAACTCGCGGCTCTTAGCAGTTCCTCGCCCGCCTCTTGGTGACCGAACCTGCACCACATCACTCCACAAAGAAACACGTAATCGCTGTCCATTTCCGTTTCCTCCTGTCCGGCATTGGGTGGCGTTAGTGGTATTTCCAGCACCGTAACCACCTACTCAACTGTGTGAATGCAATCGTGCTGCCAACGGCAGGTGTGAAAACCGCCGCCGCGCTTCCCATTTGTGTCCAATGCAGTGACGGTATGCGCAGGGCTTGCATGCTCGTGTCGTGATAGATGGAATCGACCGTCCCGGGTTTTCGGGGGCAGGCTCTTGCTTCGGACCAAGTTGCGGTAGTAGAAGATGCACCGTTGCGCGACTATGTGGCCGCGGTCCTCCCCGGACTTGCCCATCTGCCGATCCAGCGGTTCGCACACCTTACTCCCGTCGCGTGGGTCGTCCAGCATTCATCGATTCAAGCGTCCGGGTTGTTGGCGTGAAGGCCGTCAGCAGGTTCAGCGCGATCTCCCGACACAACCGAGTTGTGTGCGTCGGCTTTAGTGGGTAATGTGAAACAAAATCTTGCGCCGCGCGGAGGGTTGTCGGCAGCCCACAAGCGGCCGCCATGCGACTCCACGATGGAACGGCTGATCCGAAGTCCCATGCCGGTGCCGTGAATCTTCGTGGTAAAGAAGGCATTAAAGATCTGGTCCGCCTGCTGTGGGGGAAGTCCCACCCCGGTATCGCTGACCGACACCATAAGGCGCTCGTCCTCTGCTCGCTGCGACTTGATGGTGAGCTCACGGGTCCCATCCACGTCTTTCATCGCATCGAAGCTGTTAAGAATGAGATTCATCAAAACCTGCTGCAATTGCACGCGATCACCCATGATCTGGGGAAGATCTGCCGTCAGATCCGTCCGAACGAAAATGGAGTATCGCGTTGCCTCGCTGCGCAAGAGGACGATCATTTCTCGAATGACTTCGTTTACATCAACCAACTCCCGTTGCGGAGCACCCTTCTTGAAGAGCAGGCGGACCCGGCTGATGATTTCCGCCGCACGGGTTGCGTCTTTGACGATTCTCGACGCAGCCTCGCGCGCCTCTTCCAGATCGGGTTGATCGCGGGTAAGCCAGCGCAAGCACGTATTGGCGTCGGTGACCGCGGCGGCAATCGGTTGTTTCACTTCGTGCGCCAGGGAGGCAGTGAGCTCTCCCATGGTGGTCACCCGGCTGACGTGTGCGAGATCCGCCTGGGCCTGACG
>PLBX01000528.1 GCA_003135495.1 Acidobacteriaceae bacterium
GTGGCTCTTAGTCCAGCATTCGCTGCCGATCAGCGTGCTCCGGCCGCGGCCTCTGCCAGAACTTCTGCCCCGCCATCTTCCAGTTCGGTTCTTCCAGCAGAATTCGGGGGCTGGCAATTAAAAGGTGAGCTTGCAAAGTCGGACGATCCTGCGGCTGCGGATGCGGCGGATGCTCCGGTGCTGAAAGAGTATGGCTTCCAGCATCTGGAAAAAGCCTCTTACACGCGAGACGACGGCCGCAATCTTCAGATCAAGGCCGCCGTGTTCGCGGATGCCAGCGGGGCCTACGGCGCCTTCACCTACTACCAGTCTCCAGAGATGGCGACCGAGACAATTGGCGGCCAGGGAGCTTCCTTCGGCAACCGAGTTCTGTTTTTTCAAGGAAATGTGCTCATCGATGCCGTGTTTGACAAGATGAGCGTGATGTCGGCGGCGCAACTGCGTCAATTAGCCGGACTGCTGCCCCAGGCGGAAGACAGCAAGCGCAACCCGCCATCTTTACCCATGTATCTTCCGAAGGGAACAGCCGAGAGGAGCCTGGAGAAGAACACGACGAAGTATATTCTCGGCCCTGTCGCGCTCGCCCGGGTCGGATCGCCATTACCAGCTTCGCTCGTTGACTTTGGTTCAGGCGCCGAAGTTGCGATGGCTAAATATGCGGTGAACGCGGGCGATTCCACGTTGATGCTCGTCGAATATCCGACTCCGCAAATTGCTGCCGAACGATTGCGGCAAATCGACGCCTCCCACAATATGGCTCAGCAGCAGCCAGGAGTCGCGGCGATTCTTGACGTGGGCCCATTCTTCGATGCGCGAACCGGTCCGATCATAGTGATCGCCGCTGGCCCGCTTTCAAAAAGCGAAGCGCGCTCGCTGATGTCGTCCATTAGCTATGAAGCCGATGTGACTTGGAATGAGAATACCTACGTTAGCAAAAAAGATAATCTTGCCAACTTTCTCTTCAACGCGATCGTGCTCTGCGGAATTGTGGTTGGCCTAGCGCTGGTGGCCGGGGTGGCGTTTGGGGGCGTGCGGGTGCTGATAAAGCGCTTTTTTCCCGACTCCGTATTTGATCGCCGGGAGACCGTGGAAATCATCTCCTTGCACCTCGAAGAGGGTTCAAAACCCGTCCCTCGCGACCGCTAAGTGACTCAATCAAATGTTCTTAACTGTTTAAATCAGCGAATTTTTGCCCCTTTTCATGCCGTTTGCCGACTTGTGGACGCAGTTCGTATCTCGTTGAAAATAAGGGTATTTAAGTCACAAAATTTGCTTGACACTGTGCTTTTGAGACTCATAAGATTCCCGCAGAAAGTTTCTATGGATTAAACCTCCGTTGGAACTATTCTCCCTTAAAGGAAAGGCCGCCCTGTTGCCGGGTGGCCTTTTCGTTTCTGGCGGAAATTACGCCGTGTCGATTGCTGCGCCGAGCCATCGAATTCGAAGAGCCTTCATTCTGCCATCAGAAATGAGAATCCTTCGAACCCATACTCTCGTTTGCCGTCCGTTGGCAACGATTTTGTACGTCCGCGACGCACTTGTTGAATTGCGGCGAGTACACGCGGAAGATAACTGGGCTCAGCGACGGGGACATTGTGGGCAGGCAGCAACAGTTGAAGACGAGGTGACAACGCCGCCAGTTTCCTGATCGATGCGACATAAGCATCCAGATCGGTTTCGGGACGATAAAGGTAGATCGGTCCCGGATAGAATGTGTCGCCAGTGAACAGCAACCCATTGCGCTCATCCAGCAAGACGATGGAATCGGGAGTATGGCCTGGTGTCGATATAGCTTTTAGCGTTCGATCTCCTAAATCGATGCTGTCGCCGTCATGCAGCCAGCGCGAGATGTGAAAGGCTCTCGTCCGGTACGATTTTGGGTCAAAGCCGATTGGAAGCGTTCCGCAGATTTGTCCCGGCGCAAGCTCAGCCTGAGCGTCGGCGGTTGATCCGTTGGCATTCGTGCGAGTGAAATCGGTCGGCACGCCGTACACATCGTCGAAGCGCCAATTGTCTCCGACGTGGTCGTTGTGGGTATGCGAATTCACGACACTGACGGGAAGCTTCGTCAAACTCTCAACCACGACTTTGATATTGCTTATCCCCATTCCAGTGTCGAACAAGATGGCTCTGTGGGTTCCGATGATGAGATACGAGATCACTTCTTCAAATTGATGGGGCTCATAAATGGCAAACACTCCCGGACGAATCTTGAATACTTCGAACCATGGATCTGAAGTCTTCACCCGCTCAAGCTTGGCGTACTGAGGCCGAGGCAGGCTCTTGCACCAGTCCGGCGTTTGCGCTAAAGCGGAAGTCAATAAACAGAAGACGAAAAGGATGCCAGTGTGAAGTCGCATTTATAGTTTTCCGAAATATTTGGAGGAAACATTCTACACAAGGCAACGCGTCGCAGCTTGAAGCGCTCAGTTTGGTAAACTAAATAGGAATAAACCAGAAGCCGACGTAGCTCAGTTGGTAGAGCAGCCGATTCGTAATCGGCAGGTCAGCGGTTCAAGTCCGCTCGTCGGCTCCATTTTTTCAATGACTTGCGATCAGTTCACCGCGACCTGCTGCACGACTGCTGCACGAGCTATTCTTTCCTCCAACTGATTCATGGCGTCGGTCACAACTTGGGGCACCGTCTTGATGTAGCTTCTCTGCGTCGTGCTGACATCTTCGTGGCGCAGGATCGCTTGGATCACTTTGTCCCGCACTCCGAGTTCATGAAGGTTCGTGGCTAGACCGCGACGATATGCGTGCCAGCCCTTCCACTCCATCCCATTTGCCTTGAAAACGGGTTTGATGACGCGGTCAGCGAGGTTGTCCAAATCCAACGCCCCGCCAATCGTGTTCGGGAACATCCAGCCAGAAGCATTCTCTGGCTTGATCGCGTCAAGCAAGAGCCTCAGAGGCTTGATGATCGGAACGACGCCGGGGTCTTCATCATCCTCGTGGGTTTTGGTTTCATCCTTTAGATGAGTCCTCCACACCGAGCGCCGGATATTGAGAATATCCCCGTCGTCATCTTCCCACCATTGCCCCCGAATCTCGCCCTGACGCAAACCAGCGAATGCCGCCACTCCAATAGCCGCCCGGACAACAGTCTGAGCAATTTCGGGTGTGTGCGTGCCATCCTCGGTGAGGATGACGATGGGCTTCTTGCCGGAGAAAAGCTCAAGGTGCTTTTCCACCTCCTCAAGAGTGTAGGCAAGGCGCTTCCGCCCGTGCTTTTTACCCTTGGGGATCGTGACTCCAGTCATCGGGTTCACGCCGTCATAGATGCCCTTACGTCTGGCAAACGTGAACATCGCAGACAGCGTGACTTTAATGTGTTTGTACGTTCCGTGCGCCAAGTCGCCAGTGAGCGACTTGTTCGCGGCTTCGATCTCCCACATAAGGTTTTCACCGTCTACAGTTCTGAAGTCCCTGACCCGACCCTTAACGCGATCTTTGATGTGACACCGCCACGAATCCTTGTAGCCTTTGACCGTGCTCATAGCCAGCCTCTTCTCAATCGCGGGGAAATAAACATTCTCCACGAAATCAACGATGCTGACCCCGACTTCTGATGTGAAGCCGATTCGATTGAGCCTGTCCATCAACTCGTTCTTCAACGGGATGACCTCGCTCTTCTTGGGGTATTCCGTCAGACTGGCTAACCGATGGGCAACCGGGTTCTTCTTCCCATGCTCGCGAAACCTTACGTACCACGCGCCATGGGATTTAAACAGACTTCCTTGCTGGGTTCTCATCACTTGGTTCCTCCTTTTTGTGAGGACCCAGCCTTGCGTTGTTGTGTGTTGTAACCAGCACGACGGTCAAGCCAAGCATTCAACTCCGGGGAACCCCAGCGATACCGCCGATGCTTCCCGAGCCGGAATATTGGGATGGGATCAGAAGTGCGTGAACGCTTGCTCTGATCCACGACCCAAGATTCCTTGACCTTGAGCCGTTGCGCCAGTTCTGCGGATGTTAACACCTCGTAGTCAAAAGGCCGAGAGGTCAACGTCGAAGCCGACATGGAGTTGGAGCGTTGAGTCAGAACCGCAGAAGTCGCGGAATCTTCTCGCATGCGATGTAAGGCTGCGTTGTCGCCGGAGCCAGACCGGGACGGTTGGTTTGGGCGAAGCGAGTTGTGGTGGAACTCAATTGAGGACACGGGCGCACCTTGGCAAATAAAATCACCAAGAACGCACCCCCCCGGAACCTTTTACGTCTTAAATCCGGCTCTTACGATTTTGGGAATCGCACGCCGCTGACGCCTGACCCCGGTATTAGTTCGGCGGCTAAGGACGCTGATTGACGTCCTCCCCGCACAGGCTGCACGATCTTCTGTTCACTTACTTAGATGCTAAGCCGCCTCTTTCGTATCAAATTGCAGAGTCGAACGATCCAGAAGTGACAGATTGTGTCATCGCATTTCGCAAGACGCGGGGCTAAGAGAGATAACGGAGCCTCTGAAAACCTTCGGTAAGCTTCCCGCGTGAGAAGCCTTGCCCGGTGCGGCATCTGGCCGCTGCGCTTCCTGCGATACTGCTACCTTCGCGATTGGATGGCATCTAACGTTACAGACTGGGGAAGCGAAAGCTTACACACGTCGCGCCAGCGGCGTGTTTAGAGAGACTCAGTACTACAGAGGTGCCGGAGTCTCTCTATGTCGCAAGTCGAAGGCAAGCGGTCAGCAATACCAGCGGACACCGCGTCCGCTGCCGTGATCTCTCTTCAGTCACGAGAGGTTTCCAAAACCAAATCACCGACCGGGAATGCCCCGGTTGCGGCGGACGCAGACGCATCGACCACGAAGCCGCAGCCCACCGCTGCGACAGAAACGCAGTTAGCAACACCAGCACCTACGGACGGAACTTTTGCAATTGCAAAAGTTCCCAACCCTCAAGAACTCGCAGTGCAGCCACCTATCGTGCCCCTGCCTGCGAATGAAGCACTCACCTTCCTCGGCGTCAAGCCGGACATCAAGGACATGACGCTCGACGAGAAGTTCACGTGCCTCAAGCAATGCTTCGCTTACGGCTATGGTGTGCGGAAGGTCTTGTGCGAGGTTTTTGAGTCAATCCGTGCGGAGTTCAAGACCTACGCTAAGAACCGTGCGGACATGCCTACCGTCGAGGAAGCCTTCAAGCAGCGAGGACTCAACTATCACACCATTTACTCGGCGATACAGCGTGAGAAAGACCGCCGTGCGGAGGACGCGCAGTTCTTCGCCGCAATCACGGCACAGGCGTCGGACAAGAACATTCACGGTCTCGACGTCACCGACGACGACCTTCCCTTAGGCACAAAGGTCATCCTCGCCGACGGCACGAAGGGGCAAGTTCTCACGGCAGGCGAAAAGACAGGTTCAGAAGCAGAACCATCCTTTGAAGTCGTGACTGAAGAAGGAACTGCGTTACAGGTCAAGCGTGGGAACTTGATTACGTTAGCCGAGAAGGAAGTAGCGAAGGCTGCTGCAAGGNNCCAGAAGCGCAGAAGGAAGCGGAAGAGAAAGAAACCGCCCGCATCGCCGCGGCCGCCGCAAAGGAAGACGCCGCCTTGAAGTCGGCGGATTTCTACAAGGAGCAATACTTCCAACTTCTCTCGCTCATCAATGCCGCTCCCAAGGAGATGACTCCTGCCGAGTTCGCGCAGACCTTGAATGACAATCTCCGTGTCGCCTACGAGTCTTTGAACGCTGAGGAGGCGAAGCTGATAGAGCCTGCGCCGCAGTTTCCTGTAATTCGACAGGGTAACGAGAACAAACTCTTCACGTTCCTGTCCGAAGGCAGAGTGGCTCGCAAATCACTGCTCGAATCCGTATTCGGCGGCATAGACGACGGGTCCTTCCTCAAGCATGTGCGAAAGTTCTCCCAGCGCATCTGCGACAAGTTCCATGACGGCGTGTACGAGGTCTCCGTCTACAGCAAGAACGACAGAGTCGTGATCGACAAAGCCGCATACGAAAAACTCGTCGCAGAAGTGGCGGACC
>PLBX01000171.1 GCA_003135495.1 Acidobacteriaceae bacterium
GATCCCACCGACGTGATGCCGACCAGGAAACCGCCGACGAGTCCGATAACGCTCATGCCGGCAAACGACTTCATTGTTGGCTGGCGTTTCGCGAGGTGGTCCTCAATCCGCCCCTGGAACATGAGCAGAGTGGGAATCAATACAAGCAGCAGTCCGACGGCAGACTTGATGAAGTCATTGACGTGACTGCCATAGACTTGGCGCAGGTGCACCAGAAGAGTCACTCCGAGGTAAGAGCCAGGAATGCTTCCGACTGCCATAGCCAAGACGACTTTCCTTCGCACCGTGCCCTTCCACAAATGCATGATGCTGGCAGGGATCTTGGTGAAAAAGTTGAAGAGCGCGTCCGAACCCACGGCAATGATCGGGGGAATGCGCAATCCAAAGATGAGCATGGGCAGCAGCAGTACGCCGCCGCCCAGGCCCGTCAACCCAATCAGCGTTCCAACCATGAAGCCAATCAGAACTTTGATGAGTAATAATTCCATGCCGATTTTCGTCCCGATGAATATTTAGTTCCAGATTGCCGAGTTCCCAGTACAACAAAACTAAGTTAAGGAACTAAGAAATCTAGAACAGGTGCTTGAAAAGTTTTTCTACCCGTTGCCATTCGCTCCCACGAACCCTTCCCGTTCGAGGTGGAGAATGATGGTCTGCGCCGCTTCCTCAGGGCTCAGCTTCGCAGTATCGATCACCACTTCGGCATTGGTCGGAGCTTCGTAAGGATCGGAGATGCCGGTGAACTCTTTCACGATGCCGGCGCGGGCCTTGGCGTAAAGCCCCTTTCGATCGCGCTGCTCACAGACATCGATCGAAGTGGCGGCGTGCACCAGAATAAATCCGCCGAACGGCTCAATCATCTGCCGTACCGCCTTGCGAGTCGCTTCATAGGGAGCAATCGGAGCGCACACGGCAATGCCGCCATTTTTCGTAATTTCCGAGGCAACATAGCCGATCCGGCGGATGTTGATGTCGCGATGCTCTTTCGAGAAGCCTAGTTCGCTCGATAGATTCTTGCGTACCAGGTCTCCATCAAGCAAGGTTACGGGACGGCCGCCCATCTCCAGGAACTTGGTGATCAGAGCGTTGGCGATGGTCGATTTTCCCGATCCCGAAAGTCCGGTGAAGAAGATTGTGACGCCTTGTTTGTGGCGTGGCGGATAGCTGCGGCGCAATTCCTGCACGACCTCCGGATATGTGAACCACGCTGGAATATCGCGGCCTTCGTTCAGCCGTTGGCGTAGCTCGGTTCCCGAAATATCAAGCACTTTCGCGCCCTTTGGCACTTCGTCGGATGGAATATAGCGGTCCTCGTTCTCCAGATAAACCATCATCTGGAAGGGAACCATGGTTACGCCCATCTCCTCTTCGTGCTTTTTGAAGAGCTCCTGGGCGTCGTACGGACCGTAGAAATTCTTTCCGTCAGTATCTTTTCCCGGGCCGGCATGATCGCGGCCCACGATGAAGTGAGTGCAGCCGTGATTCTTGCGAATCAAGCCGTGCCANNAGCAACAATTGATAGCAACGGGTGCGGACGAAATAATCCACGTCGCCGGGCTTGGTCATCCCAACCGATGGATGAATCAGCAAATTCGCCTCGACCTGCTTGGCAGCGCGCATGGTCAGTTCAACGTGCGCGCGATGCATTGGATTGCGCGTCTGAAATGCTACGACGGTGGTCCAGCCCAAACGAGCGAATTCAGCTCGCAGATCGGCCGGAGTCAGGCGCAGCGAGCGGAAATCATAGTGGGCCGGCGCCTGTATCCCTTCGACTTTCCCGCCGACATACCACGGGTTCGATTTGTTGATGGCATAATCGGCGCCCGGATGCGCCGCGCTGGTGGTACCAAAAACCGCCTTGGCTTCGGCCGTACGATCAGGCTGCCAAACATCTTCTACGTTCAGCACTGCGAGCATCACGCCTTCGGGATCGCGCAGCGCAATCTTGCTGCTGCTTGGCGTTAATTTCTTCGCGAAATCCTCGCTCACGTCGAGCGTAATCGGCATCGGCCACAGAGTGCCATTCGCCAGCCGCATGTCTTTGCAGACGCCTTCGTAATCGGCGCGATTCAAAAAGCCGCGCAACGGTGAAAATCCGCCGGTCATTAACAGCTCCAGATCGCAGAGCTGGCGCGCCGTCAGGTCCCATGAAGGCCAATCCTTCGAGTGCGCTTTTAGTTCCGCGACCCGCGCGTCCGGAACTTGCAGCTGAATAAGTTCTCCCCCGTGTGGGGCGATAAGGTGACTAGTTGTTGCGCTCAATGCAGTATTCCTCCCGGTTGTCTTAGCGAAAAATTAATGCGGATTACACGAATCACTTGGGGGATAATCTTTATCCAAAACTTTCTCTTTTCTGTTGCTCCAACTGCCTGCTGGGGGCGCAGGCCTCCACTGGAACGCCAGCGGAGCCAAACCGTATGCGTCTTTAATTACCGGTCTGTTGTCCTTTGCACATTTGTACAAGAGGAGGGAGCAATTGGTCTTCCGAAGCCGGTTCCATTTCCCACGTATAAACGCCTAAAAACAATAGCGAAGCACAATTTTAACCTAAAACTGGGAAGTCCGCCGATGTGGTGTGAAGCAGATTGCATACACTAGCGGGAAAGGCGGAAAGGAATGTTCCACCATCGTCGCAGAAAGCGTCGTTCAGCCAGTTGTGATCAGCAAGAGCCTAGACCCCAGCACGATCGTAACGTTACTCGGAAGCTTTGGGGGACGCTTACTCGATACGTTAAGCGTCGTTGCCTGGAAGACTGTGGCTACATTTACAATAGTTTCCGGACCAGTTGCAATATCGAAATCAGGCCTGATTCATGATCCACCCTTGGCATGACGTAACTCCGGGTAGCGAGTTGCCGCAGGAGTTCAATACCGTCATCGAAATTCCTTTTGGCTCAAGCGTTAAGTACGAACTGGATAAGACCAGCGGGCTAATCAAGCTTGACCGCATTCTTTATTCGGCGGTTTACTACCCTGCGAATTACGGCTTTGTTCCGCAGACGCTTGCCGAGGATGACGATCCACTCGATGTGCTAGTGCTGTGCCAGGAAACGGTCGTTCCGCTGACGATTATTCACGCGCGGGCGATCGGTCTCATGACCATGATTGACTCGGGGAAAAAAGACCACAAAATCATTGCCATCGCCACCGAAGATCCTGAATTTAACGCCTACCGCGAAGCGGCAGAGATGCCGCCCCACCGCCTGATTATGTTGCGTCGCTTTTTCCAGGATTACAAACAGTTGGAGGGTAAGTCGGTCGAAGTGGATGAAATTCAGCCCGCGACCATGGCATATCCAATTATTCTGGATGCTTTGCACCGATACAGCGAGCAGCGAAGAAAGGGATTCGACGGGCTGAAGGGCTGAGCTTCGGCTGCAAAATTACTCCAAAGCGAGACTACAATAAAGTCTATGGACTTACTTGACATTAGCTAGGCAATCTTGCTAGACTAGAAATCGATCCTTCTTCGCCCGTAGCGCGCCTCGCCTCGCCTCGCCTCGCGACGCGGGCTTTTTTTACGTTAGCTGCCTTTTTCGCGCTCAAACGGCTTTTGCATGTAGCGGCGGGATTCCTCAAGCGCGCCTTGAGTATTGTCATTGGTCTGGATCGCCTGCCGGTATTCGTTGACCGCGCGCTCGCGCTGCCCGGTCACGTCGAAAATCTTGCCCAACTGCAAGTGGCTCCAAACCTCAGTCCAGCGCGGTTCACCATCTCCATTCAACGATTCGCGGTAGGCATTTGCCGAGGCCTGATAGTTTTTCTGAAGGTAAAAAACTTCGGCTATGCGGTAGTGCGCGAGCGAACTGTTCTT
>PLBX01000120.1 GCA_003135495.1 Acidobacteriaceae bacterium
GTTCTCCAGTTCCCGCACATTCCCCGGCCAGTCATAGCTCATCAGCGCCTTGAGCGCCTCATCCGAAATAGTTTTCTCGAAGCCGGCGTCATGCCCGATCCGCTCCAGAAAATGTGCCACCAGCAGCGGTATGTCCTGCCTGCGCTCGCGTAAGGGCGGGATCCGCAGGGTCAGNNACCTGGTCTTCGAGCACGCGCAGTAATTTAGCCTGCAGAAGCGGAGAGAGTTCGCCGATCTCGTCGAGAAAGACGGTTCCGCCTTCGGCCGAGACCAATAATCCGTCCTTGGAGCGATTGGCCCCGGTGAAGGCTCCCTTGACGTAGCCGAAGAGCTCGCTCTCGATGAGCGTGGGCACCAGCGAGCCGCAATCGACGGGGATAAACGGCTTGGTGCGGAACATGCCGGCGGAGTGGATAGACTTCGCCACCAGTTCCTTGCCCGTCCCGCTCTCGCCCAGAATCAGCACCGGATGCGAGCTCTGCCCCGCCTTGGCTATGATTCTGTAGAGTTTCTCCATATCAGGCGCGCGTCCGATGATGTTGCCGAATCCCTGCCTCGACTTGATGGTTTCGCGCAACACGCGGTTCTCGGTTTTCATTCTCAGCTGACCGGCCACCCGCTCCAAAAGCAGGCGCAGTTCTTCCATGCTGAAGGGCTTGGTGATGTAGTCATAGGCGCCGCCCTTCATGGCCAGCACCGCCGATTTAACCGTTCCATAACCGGTGACCACGATTACCAGCGCGTCCGCTCGGTGCTTCTTGATGGTGTAGAGAGCATCTAACCCGCCCGCGCCGGGCAGTCTTAAATCCAGCAAAACGGCGTCCGATCCAGGACTCTCCAGCACGCGAAATGCCTGTTCGGCGGACTCCGCGATCTGAGTGTTGAAGCCGAGCGACTGCGCCACTTCGCGGCAAGCCTCGCGAATGGCGCGATCGTCGTCCACGATGAGCAGGTTCAGGAAGTTTGCCCCCTCGATTTGCGGGGAATGATTTAAAAGGGCGGTGCTGGTTGTATTAAACATTGACGACTCTCCCGGCAGTCTCACATCACAAAACAGGCTTGTGTGTGGTTTTGCGAATGGCTTTGGATACAGGTGTCTCTCCTGCCAAATGGTCGTTACCGTTAGCAGGTTGGAGGTTTGAGGCGTTCGTGCGAGAGAATCTCTCGCCGTTGAAGCTTTCTGAAGCCGCAAATTTTTCGATGGATGCGCTCAGCGTGGGGAAAAATATCTCGATGCAAGTGCCGCGTCCAGCTTCGCTCTGCACCCGAATCGTTCCACCGGCTTCGTTGACCACGCGCTGTACGGTTGCCAAGCCAAGTCCTGTCCCACACCCCGGTTCCTTCGTGGTGTAGAAAGGTTCGAATAAACGCTTGCGAGTCTCGGCATTCATTCCTTGCCCGTTATCGCTGACCGCCAGAGCTACCGCGCGACGGCCGCTTCCCGAATTGCCATCGTGCGCAAGTTCGCCTGGAAACTCCGCCACCCGAGTGCTCAAAGCGATCGTTCCGCCCTGCGGCATAGCATCGCGGGCGTTTAATACCAGGTTGAGCAGAACCTGCTTCAATTGAGACGGATCGGCTAGGATGCGGCCAGCTTCAGGATCGAGGCTCGCGACCAGTGCAATCTGTTCCCCGATCAGACGCCGCAGCAGGTTCTTCGTGGACGCAACGATTTCATTAATCACCATGACGCGCGGTTCCGCTGCTTGCTTGCGCGCGATGGATAAGAGTTGATGGGTTAGCGCTGCACCTTGCTCGCCCGCCATCCGAACCTCATCCACGTGCTGGCAGAGTGCGATGGTCGCCGAATCAGCATTTGGTACTCCTCCCTTCACCATGGTTCGAGGCTTCAGAATACGGCTTGTCGTAACCGTGCCTTCGAGTCCCGCGCTCAGCAGGTCGCAATAGAGAAGGATGCCGGTCAGAAGGTTGTTGAAATCGTGCGCGATTCCGCCTGCCAGGCGCCCGATGACCTCCATTTTTTCCGCTTCCCGCAAATGCTCTTCGACGCGTTTGCGCTCAGTCGCATCCGCCAGCATGGCGATTAAAAAAGCAGGTTGGTGATGGCGATCCCGCCCCAGCGACACCGTAAGATGGCCCCAGAGTTCAGAACCGTCTTTGCGGAGGTACCGTTTTTCAGTGGCGAACGAGTCACGCTCGCCTCGCTGCAATTCGCGCAGCAGAGGTTCGTCGCGCAGAAAATCGATGCCTGCAAGTTCAATGGCGCGCTTGTCGTCCTCGATTTCGTACTTGTGGTCTCGAGAAGATGGCCCGAAATCGAGCATATGCGTGTTAGCCATTTCCTCGGGCGTGTAGCCAAGCATCCGGCTCAGTTCAGGATTCGCTTCCGAAATCTGGCCATTGAGATGACAAATTCCAATCCCAATCGCCGCGGATTGAAATATTGTCTGCAGTCGGGAATGGCGTTCTTGCTGGCGAACTGCCGGAAAGTGACGTACGACGTTCATGACGGTCCCTTCTTAGCTGGCGGGTTAAAAACGGGCCAGTCCAGTTCAGATTGTCGCCTGCAGCCGCTACTATCGTGTGGGCGGCAGATTGCGATTCCAAGGCGGGAAAAACACTTCATCTTTTCCGCGAACGAACCGCGACGATCCTGATTAGGAAAGAGTGTAATTCGAATCCAATTCTCGCTAAGTGCCAGCCATCACACGCAATTTGTGATGATTTCGCGGTTAGAGACTTGGCGGGACGGTGTTGAGATGGCGGGTGTTCGCAAGTAGGATGTTCTTTAATGCTGCCTCGTTTTACTCACACCACTCCGGTGGCCCGGTTGCTATCCAGTCTTTGGATAATAATTTTAGCCTGCTCGTGTGGGCGGCCGCCTTACGATACTTCCCCCAGCACGGGAGCATCGCAGACGCTGCCCTTCGATCGGAAGCCTGGCACAATCGGAATCTCGCCCAGCCGCTCGTGGCTTCCGTCGGACTCGAAAATACCCGAGGGAACAACCATTGCGGTGCGGCTGTTAAGCCAGCTTTCAAGCGCTTCCTCCCATGCCGGCGATACCTTCAACGCGGCGCTTGATGAACCGGTAGTAATCGACGGCCAAACGCTGCTCGCGAGCGGCACCCCGCTCACCGGTCGAGTGCTGGAAGCCAAGATTTCCGGCAGTTCTATCGAACCCGGATACCTGCGAATCGTGCTGGTAGCAGCAAAAGTTGGCTCCCGGCTGGTCATGATCGAGACCTCCAGCATTTTCGCGAAAGGAGGGCCGCGGGAAGAACCTTCTGCCCCAAGCGGACCTTCCACTTCTCGCGAAGATATTGTTTTCGATACCGGGCGTCGCCTTAACTTCCGGCTCGCCCAAACCGTAGATTTGCAGAAAGTCGACTTGCAGAAATAGTAATAGTAGTAAGAATTAAGATGCGGAACCCCGCGCTCCATTCCTCTACAGAGGCAATTGCAGAATCCGACCAAAAAGCGCCAATGGCCGCACGAAATTCCTCTCCGTTCGATTCCTGAACAAGCAACCATCTATCTACGGAAGGTATCAATTGTCGGGCAGTTTAGCCGCTAGAATATAACTATGCGGTCGAAGAAGAAAAAAATCGCGCCGCGCAGAAGCCACCCGCCTCAGAGCGCGCGGCCGAACCGAATTGAATTGTCTAATGGAGAGACGGGCGATCCCGCCCGTCCACCACAATACGCCGACGGGCGGGGACGCCGGTCTCTCCACGAACCTAAGATCAGCATTCGAAGATCAATCGCTGCCTCTGCCGTTGGATGGATCGTTGGAACTAGCGACATCAAGATCTACATATACCCGCCGCGCCGGGTTTTTAGATTCTATTTCTCCTGGTGGATAGCAGCTTCCATTCTTGTTGTAATTAGCGGGACAGCCCTTGGCGAAGTCTTTCCGTTTTGGCGATTGGGCAAATTGCCAAACCTCCGAAAAAGGAATGCCACTCGATTGCGGCAGAAGATCCTTTCTCGAAACGGTACACCCCGGGGACGGAGGACAGGAATCGTTGACCACCCAAAATTTTATCTTCCGCACGCCCGCATTATTGCGGATGTCCTCCGCCGTGATGACGGAGCCGCTGGCGCCTTCTTTCGCGGCGATGCCCGAACAATAAACCCCGGCACCGAAATTCGCCGAGCTGACCGCATCAACCCAGGCATGAAGATAGGCTCGCTGCTCTGGCAGCAGACGGCCGCCTTGTTCCTGGTCAAGAAAGATCACGGTGTGCAGAGGAAATCCCTCCGCGCGAGCTCCTGAACCTGCCGCCGCGCCTTCCATTGTTCCAAGCTTGGTCGCGTCTCCCGCCGCTTTTATTTCCGAAAATGTGCGCCCATTGAAAAGCACCAGAAATCCGAAACCGGCGTCTTGAATCGTTTGCCGTTTGCCTTTCCAGGAATTGCTTTGCGCTCCCGGCGGATTATTCAGCCAGTATCCCGAATACGAAAAGGTCTGGCGCAATGTCTTCAGATTCGAGTCGCCCGGATAATCGTTTCGATCAAATCCAAGGTATCCAGTCTTTGCCGGCGGGGAAGTGTTGAAACGCGCCTTCAAGTGCGAAGTTTGGCAATAGCTTGCTGTCGAGAATAGAACGAACGATGCCAACAGCAACAAAAGTTTCATTGTCTTAACTTACCTTTAGAACATTCGCAACGCTGGCTCAGGCTGTGATCTCTTCATCGGCGCGCGGTCCGGGTTTCGCGAGGGCCGCCGGAATCCGCAAGCGGAATGTCGTTCCCGCGCCCACGATAGTCTCGAAATCGATCGAGCCATAATGCCATTGCATGATCTGGTAGGTCTGCGCCAGCCCGATGCCGCTTCCCCCCTCTTTGTCCTTGGTAGTGAAATAGAGTTCGAAAATTTTCTCCTGCGCATCCGGTGGAATGCCGGAGCCTTGATCCATGACCTCCGCCAGAATCATCTCGTCTTCGCGCCGAGCCTTCAGGGTCAAGGTGCCTCCTTCACTCATGGATTGCACACCATTGAGCACCAAATTTAAAATTGCCTGCTTCATCAAATCGGAATCGACTCTCACCATTAAGGCGTCGTCGCCCTTTGGCAACTCCAGCACGATCTGCACTTCATGGCGCGCGGCATCCGGCGCGGCTAATACCGAGACGCTTTCCAGAATCTTGCGCAAGTCCACATCCTCAAGCCGCAAATCGCGCGGCCGAGTAAAGTCGACCAGAATTTGCACGACGCGATCGAGGCGATGGATTTCACTACCGATGATGTCCATGTGCCGCCGCGTGTCGGGATCATCCTGCTTCAGTTTGTTTTGCAGCAACTGCAAATGCAGGACGATGGCGTTAATCGGATTCTTCACCTCGTGCGCCACGCCCCGAGTTAATCGGCCGCTAGCGGATAGCCGCCGTGAGATCTCGATCTCGTCCTCGATGCGGCGCACCGATTCCGCATCGCGCATAGTTAACAGGGCGCCGATCGGCGTGCCTTTTTCCTGGATGAAGTCGAGTGAGACCTGCACCCGTCGTCCGTCAGCGGCGTCAAATTCATACTGCGCCAGTTGGCGCTGCTTCTGGAAAGCAGGCAGGACTACCGCTCCAAGCACTGACCCATCGGAAAAAATCTCCTGAGCTGTGCGTCCCAGAATTTCACGCCGCGGACGTCCTAGAAATTTTTCCGCCGAAGCGCTTACCAGGACCACGCGAGAGTCACGCGTGAAGAGCATAAGGCCGTCCTGCAGTTTGGTCATGACCTGCTCAACGTTGTCTTTCAAGGCAGAAAAAATCTGGTTTGTGTCGCGAATCTGGCGGCCCAGGTGCGCGATTTTAAGCGAGACCAGCCCCACTTCGTCTTCCGTTCCCTCTTCGGTAAGCAATAGATCGCCAGCGCTGGCGTTATCGAGATCGCGGCTGATGGCTTTTAACGGACCCAGCGCAAGATTCGAAACCACCGCCGCCAATACCAGTGAGCAAAAAATTGCCAGCGCCGAAAAAAAACCGGCAAGCTGCAGCTTCGGCGTCAGTTCGCTGCGCAGAAACACGGTCGAAACGCCAACTCGCACACTGCCAAACTGCTGCCCGTCCAGTTCCAGCGGGATGCTGACGTCGTACACCGATCCCGCGCCATACAACATGCGAAGCTGCCTTCGAAAGCCTGCATCGCGAAGCATGCTTAATGGCGCGCGTGAAGCAACTGCCGTGCCGTTGAGAGCCGGGTTGGTATCGAGAATCGCGATCCCGCCCGGATTCACAATGGCGGCGTCATAGATGATGCGCGAATTTCCCACCACCGATTCCAGCATGTCATTCAGGTTGGTGTCAGTCTGCAGAAAATTGGTGACCGCGGTGCGCATGGCCTTGGGGTTGTTGGTGTTCACGCGTGTGCTGGTGAGATCGGGAACGGCCTTCGATGCCGCGTACTGCAATTGATTCGTAAGTTGCGAGGCGGTCTCGTCTGCCCACAATAAACGCTGCCGCAGGAGTTGCGACAGGTAGACCCAGGAAAAACCTACGACCAGCGCCGTGAACAGCGTCGTGATCACGGCGACGATGATGAATTTGCGGCTCATTACTAATGGTAGAGACGTGGCTTGCACCGTCTCACGTTGTGCGTAAAGACGAGGCAGGCCCCGTCTCTACATTTAGGGTCCTAGTCCTCCGCAGCCAACGTCGCATCCTGCGGGCGGCCGTACTCCTTGAGCTTGTTATGCAAAGTCTTCAGGCTGATGCCGAGTATCTCGGCCGCGCGCGTTTTGTTATTGCTGGTCGCTTGCAAAGTCTTCAGGATGAGAAGCTTTTCAGCTTCTCCGACGGTTGTGCCCACGCCCAGATGCACCGCATCGGGATCGTTCACTACCTGCCGAATACTCTGGCCGAAGCCCGGCGGCAGATGCTTGGTTTCAATTAGTCCTCCCTCGCAGACGATGACGGCGCGCTCCAGAGTATTGCGCAACTCACGTACATTTCCCGGCCACGAGTAAGTCTGAAAAATATTGAGCACAGCTTCACTGACGTCCGACACCTTACGACCATGCTTCTCATTCATGTCGGCTAGCAAACCCTTGACTAAGTCGCGGATATCTTCCTTATGCTCCCGCAACGCCGGCATATGAATGTTAAACACGTTAAGACGATAATAAAGATCCTGGCGCAATTCTCCATTGGCCACCGCGTCGTCCGGAACCTTATTAGTAGCGGCCAGGACGCGAACGTCCACGGAAGTCTCAACCTTGCTTCCAAGTCGCCGGAGTTTATGATCTTCCAGAACTCGCAGTAACTTAGCCTGCGTTCCTACTGGCATCTCTCCAATCTCGTCCAGCAAAAGAGTTCCGCCTTCGGCCAATTCAAAGCAGCCCACTCGCCGCTCCAGCGCACCCGTGAACGCTCCTTTTTCGTGGCCAAAAATTTCACTCTCGATAAGCGTTTCTGGAATTGCCGCGCAATTGATCGGGACGAAAGCCTTATTGCGACGCGGGCTTAAATCATGAATCGTGCGCGCCACTAACTCCTTGCCCGTCCCGCTAGCTCCGGTGATCAATACTGACGCCGTGCTGGGAGCAACCTGCTCGATTAGCCGGAAGATCTCCTGCATTTCGATGGACGCGCCCACCAGTCGCCCTAACGCTCCTTTATCGCGCAAACTGCGGCGTAAAGTTTCATTCTCGGCTCGAGTGTTGATGATCTCGCCGATGTTATTCAGAATCGATCGCAGCCGCCGGAAGTCAATCGGCTTTTCAATGTAGTCCTGCACTCCCAAGCGCCCGGCGTGGAATGCGGTGTCCGTCGCTTTTTGCGCAGTCACCATAATTACCGCGATGGATTGCGAGAGATCGGCCATGCGTTCGACGAGTTCCATCCCCCCCATGCGCGGCATCTTTACGTCGGTGATAACGATTGACGGAGCAAAAACCGGAATCTTTTCCAGAGCTTCAACGCCGTCGGCGGCCGTATCCGTGCGATAACCCCACCCGGAGACTAGTTCGGCTAAGCCGGTACGCTCGTTCTGCTCGTCTTCAACAATCAGGACCCGTTCCTGTGTCATAACCCTCTGCTCTGGCTCATTCTGCATTATTCAGGGAACTGCGTCACCCCGCAACCCCGGTTGCCATACGGAATGTCATTTTGAGAATTTTCTTAACTACGCTTCTCTTAACTAGCCTTCTTAGGATTAGCAACCGCCATTTTGACTTTGACTCGCCAGTCTAACGTTTGACTAATGAGAAAAATTTTGCTGTATGTCCTCCTTCTTCTTTCGCAATGTTGCCCAATTGCTGTAGAATTCTAGGTTCTTAAGGTGCGACCTTTCTGTACGTGCGCTAACACTTATTCCCGCTTTGCTATTTAGTTTTTTTGGATTCGATTCGGAGGAACTCTAATGTTGCCTTGCAACCAAATGTACCGGCGATGTGCTAACACATCGATCTTGGTCCTCGCTATAATCGCNNTCGGATGACGCAGTTCCGAAAGTGGAACTGTTCTTGGGTTATCAGTGGCTGAACCCGGGGGGTAACATTCCCGATCACAACGTTCCACCCAATGCGATGAAGCTTCCCGCGATCGCTCAAGGATTCGGCACCAATCTCTCTTACAACTTCACACGATATCTGGCTCTTGAGGGTAACTATGGCGGAGATTGGAATCGCAACGCCAGCATAGACACCGCTGCCTTTGGCCCTAAGCTCACATGGCGCGGCGACGGCGTCGACTTTTTTGCCCACACTCTTCTCGGATTTGAACGCCTCTCATCAAGAGGTCTCACCTCCGTTAACGGATTGGCCGCAGTTCTCGGCGGCGGTATGGATTTGAAAATCAACAAGCGTGTCTCCCTGCGCGTCTTCGAAGCCGACTTCCAGCTCGCTCGCCAGAACTTCTCCGCTGAAGTTCCGCCCGATGATTCGCATTTGCGCCGTGTAACTTTTGAAGGCGAACGTCTATCGACTGGTCTCGTCTTTAACTTCGGCGGAGCGCCGGAAATTCCGGTGGCTGCGGCCTGCTCCGTGCAAACTGCGGAAGTCATGGTCGGAGAACCTGTCCATGTCACCGTCGCCGCCAGCAACTTCAATCCAAAACACACGCTCACCTACGATTGGAAGAGCAGCGGTGGAAAGATTGAAGGCAAAGATACTGGCGCTACCATCGACACCAACGGCGCCGCGGGTGGCAGCTACACCGCAACCGCGACCGTTACGGACGCCAAGGTTAAGAAGAACGGAACCGCCAGTTGCACCGTTAACTTCTCGGTGAAAGAGCCGCCGAAGAACCCGCCGCAGTTCTCCTGCTCGGCGAGCCCCACAACCGTGCAGCCCGGCAACCCCTCGACCATCACCTGCTCCTGCACCAGTCCGGATAACGTTCCGGTCACGATCGGTGGCTGGTCCGCAACCGGCGGCACCATCTCCGGCAGCGGCAACTCCGCGACCTTGAACACCACCGGAGCTTCACCAGGTACGATTACGGTGAATGCCACATGTACTGACTCACGCGGCCTGAACACTTCGTCGTCGGCTTCGGTGACGGTTGAAAATCCGCCGCCGCCGCCGCCGCAAGCGACCAAGCTCAACGAGTGTACTTACCCGAACGTCAAGAAGCCGTGGCGCGTCGACAACACCTGTAAAGCGGCGCTGGACGATGTTGCCTTGAAACTGCAACAGGATTCAGACTCCAAACTAGTCGTCGTGGGCAACGCTGATCCGAGCGAAAAGCGCAAGGATCTGGCAGCCGAGCGCGCCGTCGACGTAAAGGCCTATATCTCGGGAGGCGAGGCGAAGCAGAACATCGACCCGAGCCGCATCGAGACCCGCACCGGTAACGCCGGTACGGGCACCTCGGAACACTGGATCGTTCCGGCCGGTGCGACATTCCCCAACGCCGACAGCACGACTGCGGTCGATGAGACCAAGGTCAAGGCGATTCCGGATCATCCAAAGCCGGTCGCCAAGAAAAAGGCTGCGAAAAAGGCCCAATAAATAATAAAGAAGCACATGAGGCACTGAAGGCCGGTGGGAATAACCCCACCGGCCTTCCTATTTCTGACACCTCGGTAACCTTGCGGGAGCCATGCTAGCCTAGTTACTGTGGAACGTAGGCGAATATCATTCGCAGGGGTCACGCTACGCGTATGGATTTCCAATTGAAAAGAAAGGTTCTTCGCACCGCTTTATCAGTTCTCGCTATCAGTCTTTTCAGCACTGCGCTGCTGGCCTCTGGCCCGTGGCAGGTGGTTGGTCCTGATGGCGGCGACGCGCGCAGCCTGGCGTACGATGCGCACAATCCAGATCATATTCTGCTCGGTACCAGCACCGGCCAGATGTTCTCCTCAGATGACGCCGGACGCAACTGGTCGCGCTTGGCTCGTTTGGGCGGCGACGACTACGTTCTCGACCACATTTCTATCGATCACCAGGATCCGAAGCGCATCTACGTCTCGGCCTGGAGCGTCTCCAGCCAGCAGATCGGCGAGATCTTCCGTACCAAGGATGGCGGCCGCAACTGGGATACCCTGCCTGCGATGCACGGCAAGTCGATTCGCGCGTTGGCCATGTACAAAGCCAATTCCCGCATCCTCGTAGCCGGCGCGCTCGATGGCGTCTATCGCAGTAAAGATGGTGGCGATAGCTGGGAGCGTTTGTCCCCCGCGAACTCCTCAGAAATTAAAAATATCGAATCCATCGCGGTCGATCCAAAAGATCCGAACACCGTGTATGCCGGTACCTGGCACCTGGCGTGGAAGACCACTGACGGCGGCGCCAACTGGCAGCACATTAATAAAGGTATGATCGACGACTCCGACGTTTTCTCCGTCATCGTCGACCACGACAATCCTTCGGTCGTTTTTGCCAGCGCCTGCTCTGGAATTTATAAGAGCGAAACTGGCGGCGATCTTTTTTCGAAAATCCAAGGCATTCCGTTTTCGGCGCGCCGCACCCGCGTGCTGAAGCAGGATCCGACCAACGAGAATATCGTCTACGCCGGAACCACCGAAGGCCTGTGGAAGACAACTGACCTCGGTAAGGCATGGAAGCATGTGAGCACTTCGGAAGTTGTAGTCAACGACGTGCTCATCGACCCGCGGGATTCGAATCGCGTGTTATTGGCCACGGACCGCAGCGGCGTGATGGCTTCGACCGATGGCGCTTCCACCTGGAACGCTTCTAACAAAGGATATGCCCATCGCTACGTTTCGGCGATTCTGGCCGATAACAAGGACATCAACACTCTTTACGTTGCCGTAGTCAACGATCGCGAATTCGGCGGCGTCTTCTATTCTCACGATGCCGGACAACACTGGCTCCAGAAAGCGGCTGGCCTTGGCGGAAAAGATGTTTTCGCCCTCAAGCAGTCTGCTAACGGAACGCTCGTAGCCGGCACCAACCACGGCATCTACTCACTCGCGCGCGACGGAGCTTCGTGGCACTCGATGAATGTTGTCGTCGTGGAGCACACCTCCAAAGTTGCACGCAAAGGCTCGAAGAAAACCACGACGCACACAACTTACGAAAAGTCGGTACTCGACGCCCGCGTCAACGACTTGGAAATCAATGCGTCACGTTGGTTTGCAGCAACCAGCAGCGGAATTTTCTCCAGCGTCGACCAAGGCAAAATGTGGAAGGGCGGGGAAGTTCTGGGACAGAAAGATTTTGTCTCCGTCCGCTCTTCTGGCTCCATGGTTCTGGCAGCGACTCGCTCCAATGTGCTCGTCTCTAAAGATGCGGGCATCAACTGGAAGCAGGGCGGCTTGCCAACCTATGTGGTTAGCATCCGCAGCGCAGCCATCGCCAACGACAGCCAGTTCATGGTTGCCTCACGCGAGGGTGCCTTCCGTAGCGGAGACGGTGGTCTGACCTGGGAACTTGCCGCCAACGGCCTGCCCAGCAAGAACATCACCTCTGTCAGCTTCGATCCCATGTACAAGCGCCTGCTGGCAACCAGCGACGCGACTGGCGTGGTCTTCGAAAGCCGCGACGGTGGACGTTCCTGGCAACGCGGTCCCGACAGCGGCTTCCCGCTGCGCCGGGTCAGCGTAATCGGCGGACGCTTCGTCGGTGCCACCGCATTTGACGGCGTCATCATTCAACCCGAAAACGAATCCATCAGCGCCGCCGCGCAAACTGGCAACTCTGAGTAATTCAAAAACAGCCTTTAAAATCGCCCCGTCCGACTCACCTCGGATGGGGTTTTTTACTGCGGTGGTGGTTCTATCTCCGGTTTTATTCAAACCAGAAAAAAGGGTGCGCCACTTCTCGCGTTTGAGAAGTGNNCGAAGTCGAAGGACCCCTACTCCCACCTAAATCGCCTCAACCGCCGCAGGGAATTCTCCCCAGGCGGGTGGCCGCGATCTCGCGCGGAGTTAACTCCGTTTTTAAAGTAAAAGAAACGGGGTGCGCCACTTCTCGCGTTTGAGAAGTGGCCTTCCCAACCGTCGCCACTAAAACGGCTCATCGATCTCATCCAAGTCATCGCCAGCCTCATCGGCCGCAACACCGGGGTTTGCTTCGAAGGGCAGCAATGGCTTCTTTTCTACAGCAGGTCTAGATCGCGGCGCTTTCTTGAATGTGGCATCCAGCAGACGAGGATGAGCGACCTGCTTTCCTTCGAGCAACTCTTCGATAGTCAGGATTTGAATGCGCGGATATTTATCCTGCAGCCCCGGAGGTTTATAGAATCCCGCCTCCGCAGCCTCTTTCAGCATGGGCTTGGTGGGCGCTTCCATGCTGATCAGTACGCCGATCTGCGCCTCTTCGCGTTCGATGACTCCGCGCAGGTCGCGCACGTAGGCCGACTGGACGTGTCCGGCTTTGACGGAAAAGATAATCTGCTTGGTCTTGCCGCCGCGGGGTTCGTCGTGGAAGTAAAGGCGTCCGTCGATACCTCGGTCCGCACCTTTCTTCTGCTCCGAGGGGCGTGCGCCCACCAGACCGAGCGCCCACCACTGGAATTGATATGGATCGTTAGTGGCGAGGTCCTGCGCGCCGGATAGGTCGGCGGGTTCACCAATTACCTCGTAAGTGTCGCGCACGGAGTCACCGAACGCATCCGCGAGACGCTTCTTGATGAGGCCGATCGCCAGATGTGTAATGTCAATGCCAATCCAGCGGCGGTTTAGGCGTTGGGCCGCGACCACAGCAGTGCCGCATCCGCAAAAAGGGTCGAGAACAAATTCGCCCTCTTTGGAGCCGGCAGCTATAACCCTTTCTAACAATGCCTCCGGCTTCTGCGTTGGGTAGCCAAGTCGTTCTTGGGCCTGAGAGTTAATTGCGGAAATGTCCCACCACATGTCTCCCAATGCGACCCCTTTCATCTCATCTAGATATCGCTTGTAGCGCGGGACGGCGCCAGGTCTAGGTTGAATTACGCGCCCATCAGCAAGGAGACCTTCCATTTTCGCCTTGTTGTAACGCCAGTATCGGGTAATACCCATGAACTCATATTTTGGATGGCCTCTCATCCCTGCCCCGGGTGCAGTTAGGTTATCCAGTTGATACTGACGGCCACTCTCATCCTGCAGATGGTAGTGACTTCGAATGTAGTCTTCTCCCAGTGGTGTAAAGGGCTGGTTGAAAGTCGCGTCCGGAGAATTCTTTCCGTAGCAGAGCACGACATCGTGAATCCTTGGCCAGTTTGTCGCCCCTGTACCCAGTCGTTCTTCGTGGTGGTCCGCTTCCACACAACCTCATTCAGGAAATTCGGCCCTCCGAAAATTCCGTCCATCAGCATCTTCAAATAATGGCTGGCCGTCGGATCGCAGTGCAGATAGATCGAACCCGTGACCTTGAGCACGCGATGAAGTTCGATTAGGCGCGGGGCCATCATGGCGAGGTAGGCCATCATGTCGCTGTGGCCGAGGAAGGTGCGGAAGGCGCGCATGGCGTCGGAGACGCGGCCGCCGCGCTCGACGATTTCCTCGTAGGCGGCCTCGNNACGTTGTAGTCCTGGCGGCTGTTGAAGGGCGGGTCGAGGTAGATGAGGTCGACGGACTCGTCCTTAATGTGCTCGCGGAGGACTCCGAGGTTGTCGCCGTAATAGAGTTGATTTTTTTGCACGATTGTCTACGCCGCGTGATTTTAGCGTGAAATGCGCTCTTGATGTAATTCGATAGTAGATGCGGGGCATATAAGGCCGCCGCTGTTCAAGTGGCCATCCCACCGTTCTTTGAAATGATTTCCAAGATTGTGGTCGGTATTGCACAGCATCGAGACCGAATCAGGTCTACTGTTCTCTTGATCGAGTTGCTATTACCTTTACTGTTAGCAGACTTAGTAAGGATAGAAAGCGTAGGCAAAACTGCCAGTAAGTCTGTAAAGCACAAAGCCAGGCCAGACACTTACAAGACGAATAAATTCCCCAAAGTGTTGAAGGCGATAGCAAGTTTTTTGTCGAGAAAACGCCCCAGGTTCAGACCGGGTTCAGACTCTGACTCTGACGTTGTCGACTCCACCATCTACAAGATCGCCCTATAAAGATCGCCGATCCCGAAGCAGCAGAACCGTTCGAATTTCGCCCGCGCGCGACTAAAGGATATTTGTAACTAACGTGTTATTCGCTCGTCCCAGTGCCCTTTTGGGCCAATGTGAGAGGAAAAAATTAATGATCAAATTTCAAAGTCTATCCAGACTGCCGATGTTTATGGCGTTACTCTTCGCAGTTGTTGTTGCAGGCAGCGTAACCACCACGGCCTTTGCTGCCGTTGACCCGGGCGTTACCGTTGCTCCCGGCACTCTTGGCGCGGCTACCGAACCTACGGTGATTTCGTCAATCCCCAGTAACCGCGAGAGGTCGGTGCCGACCAGCACCAATACCGCGGATAACGTGGTAACTGGCGCGGAAGTAATTGCAACCTTCACCCAGCCGATGGATCCGGCGACGGTCAATTCACTCACGTTCACGGTCAAGGAAACGACCGGAAACGAAGTGCCGGGCAGCGTCGTCATGACTGAGGAAAACACGGTGGCAACTTTTACGCCAATGTCCTCTGCGCTGAACACGAATACAAGTTATGCTGCCTCGATTAGCATGGGCGCAAAGAACGCAAATGGAGTTGCAATGCGCAATCCCATTGCATGGAGTTTCACGACCAATGCCAGCGTGTTTGTCGCACAGAAGCCGGTATTTCTAGGAACAGCATCTACCTTCGCGATCCTGACCAAGTCAGGAGTTACGGACGTTTTTGCGTCGGCGATCAGAGGGGACGTTGGATCGAGCCCAATCAGCGGGGCAGCGATCCATTTGACCTGTGCGGAAGAGAAGACGGGGACAATTTACTCCGTTAATGCGGCAGGACCTCTTCCATGCAGAGTCACTGATCCCACCTTACTTACAAAGGCTGTAGGCGATATGGAGATCGCATTCACCAACGCTTCCGGACGCATATTGCCCGATTTTATCAATCTGGGAGCCGGAAAAATTGGCGGGTTGACCCTCGTTCCGGGCCTCTACAAATGGAGTACCAGCGTCTCCATACCAACCAGCGTCACGCTCTCCGGTGGCTCGAGTGCGGTATGGATATTCCAGATATCAGGAAATCTTACTCAGGCCAGCGCCACCAGGGTGATTTTGAAAGGCGGCGCGTTGCCCAAGAACATCTTCTGGCAGACTTCGGGTAATGTGGCCATTGGCACGACGGCGCATTTCGAAGGAGTCATACTAGCGAAAACAAAGATCGCCCTGAAGACCGGCGCGTCAGCAAACGGCCGGCTATTAGCCCAGACTGCCGTCACTCTGGAACAGAATGCCGTTACCCGGCCCGCCAAATAAAAGGGGCCAGGAAGAACTGCCTGCCCGCGAAAGAACCGTTTCAAACGCTGAACCGAAACAATTTTGGGGTGCGCCACTTCTCGCACTTGAGAAGTGGGGCGGGTGGCCAGCTTTTGGTTCCTTTCCAAATATCTCAACTTAGGGTGCCCCATCCTTCGCGCATTTTGCGAAGGGTGGGATACGATGCTGCCGACACTAACGCTTCGTCGCCAATCATCTTCCCTAGTCGGCCAAAGCCGACCATTTGACACCGAGGCTTATAATAAGAACTGACAAGCAGCCCAAAGAGGCCATAGCCGCTTTCGATCTAAGTTATTTGAAATCAAGACTTTGAAAGACTTAGTCAAGCTAAGTCCCTCATTCCAAAGGCGCCAGGACGAGCGTCGTCAGACAACTCCTTTATTATCAGGACTTTGCATTTTACTTCCTTTAAATCAAGACTTTAGCAGGAATTTTCCCGTAAAGTGAAGATTCTAATATACCGGGTATAGGGGGAGGGGGGTACCCCGAAAGCTCGCAAGTCCCACAAAAATCTCTGCGCAATGATTCTAATCCGGGGACAATCCAAGGGGCGCTGCGTAAGTCAAAACTCCCACCCGCGCAAAGTGCGCGAAGGGTGGGGCAGCCTTGGTTGAGAGATTTCGAAAAGAACATCGCTGGGCCAACCGCCGCCTTGCTTGCATTGTTGCCTGCGCTGAGGACACGATCATAGGGACTCTATGAGATGGCTATGGCACTGCAGGGGCGCGTTCTTAGTAATTCTGGCTATCGCCGGAGCGGCATTTTCCCAGCCTCCAGCCGGGAGTGAAGGCGTTGCTCCCCCATCAAAAAAAACGACCGCGACCGCGAAAACCCACAATGCCGTTTCTTCGAAAAAATCCTCTCCCCCAAAACATCACAAGCGAAGAACTGCAGCATCGCCGGGCGATCCTCGCAAAGTGGTGGTGCGCAAGGGCGGGGCCGTTGCGCCCCCTGCTCAAATAGCGTCCGGCATGGACCCCACCGAAGCCGCGCGCGATCGCCATGATGCCGATAAATCGCTCAATTATGCTGATAGCCAATTAAAAGCGCTGGCGAATCGCACGTTAAATCCCCAGCAGCAGGAAACTGTGGGGCAAGCTCACAATTACATCGCAGGAGCGCGTGTTGCTCTCAAGGAAGGCGACGTGCAGCGTGCGAACACGTTGGCGTTAAAAGCGCGTCTTTTGGCGGACGATTTGATCCGCCACTAAAGCGCGCAGCCGCCCTACGCTCTAATGACCTAATGACGCCCGCTTCTCTTTTGAGCAACCACAAGCCCACGCGGAGTGGGCAACAGCACCGCAGAAATTAATCCGTCCTGCTCCAGCTTTAGCGCGGCATCGCGGACGATCTTCAAATGCGAACTGGCATCGTGCATCAGAATTAATCCATAAGGATTAATCTGCGGCAGGAAGCGCCGAATCTCCTGCTCGCGGATCGGCATATCGCTATCGCTGAAAAAAAGATCAATCGTGCCTTCAACTTTCATTTCAAGGCTGGATTCGTTGCGTAGTTCGATCCACTCGCTAAGTCCCGATGCCTCGATTCGAGCCTTCGCATTTTTATAAATCTCGGCATCAAACTCACAGGTAATAACGCGCCCGCGCCCATTAGCCTTCAGTCCCTCCGCGATCCAAAGCGTGCTGATGCCGCTGAATGTGCCGGTCTCAACCACCAGTTCGGGCTTGGTCGTAGTAACAACGGTGCGCAAAAACTCCAGCACCTCCGCCTCGGCGGTCATGGAGTCGAACATGCGCCAGCGCTCCGGGTGAGGACACTCGGCAGTGGCGCGATGATATTCCGGCTGCAGTCGATCGCCTGAACTCTCGATCTGCCGCAGGATTCGACGCTCCTGTTTTTCTTTCTTTCGATGAAAAAGACGGCGAAGGCTGAGGGACATGGAATACAGCAGTGTACTGGAAGAACCTTGTTAATTCCCAGCTAGGTATTTGCGGGAGCCGGAATCGGAAACTTCGATTCCCTTTGGCGAGAGTTGCGATTTGTGGTGAAAAATCAAAAGCTTGAACCACAGGGAACACGGAGTTACACAGAGAAGAGCCACAGGGAATTGACAGCTGAGAACTGAGAACTCTTACCTACTCACTCGTGAAATAATCCACCGTCACCGGATTTTCAAACAGGGAGTAATCGCGGGTCACAACCGTAATGCCACTATCGGTAACGAAATAGCGCTCGCGGTCGGCTTCGACGTCGTAGCCAATTGTGGTGCCTTCGGGAATGTGCACATCGCGATCGATAATAGCTTTACGAATGCGGCAACTCCGCCCCACATTCACGTGCGAGAACAGAATGCTGCTGTCGATTTCGCTGTACGAGTTCACGCGGACGTCAGGAGAGAGCACGCTTTTCTGCACCAGGCCTCCGGAAATAATACAGCCGGAAGAAATCAGCGAATCGACGGCGTGGCCCATGCGTCCCGGCTCGGCGAACACGAATTTTGCCGGCGGATACTGCCTCTGATGAGTTCGAATCGGCCACTGTTCGTCATAAAGATTGAAGACCGGAGAGACCGAAACCAGGTCCATATTGGCCTCGTAATAGGCTTCGAGCGTGCCTACGTCGCGCCAATACAGCGCCTCTTTCTTGTTCTCATCCACAAAATTGAAGGCGTAGACGCGATAGTCGCCCAACATCTGCGGGAGAATATTCTTCCCGAAATCATGGCTCGATTCAGAATCCTCCGCATCTTTAAGCAGCACCGGGATGAGCACGTCGGTATTGAAAATATAGATGCCCATCGATGCCGAAATCTTGCTGGGGTCGTAAGGCGATCGCAAATCCGTGTGCGGCGGCTTTTCCAAAAACGCCGTGATGCGGTGATCGTGATCGATATCGACCACCCCAAAATGCTTGCTTTCCGCCGGATCGGTCACCAAGGTCGCGACTGTGACGTCCGCTCCGGTCTGAACATGATGTTTGAGCATGCGCTCGTAGTTCATTTTGTAAATGTGATCCCCGGACAGGATCATGACGTACTTCGGCTGCTCGGAGCCAATGGAGTAAATATTTTGATAGACGGCGTCCGCCGTTCCCATGTACCAGTTTTCACTGACCCGCTTCATCGGAGGCAGGATCTCGATAAACTCTCCAATTTCGCGGCCGAAAATATTCCAGCCTTCGCGGATCTGGCGATTCAAAGAAAGCGCCTTGTACTGGGTGAGGATATAGACGCGGCGTAATCCGGAGTTCACGCAGTTGGATAGCGTGATGTCAATGATGCGGTAGATGCCGCCGAAAGTGACGGCTGGTTTCGCACGGTCGCGCGTAAGCGGGTAAAGACGCTCGCCTGCCCCACCGGCAAGCAAGATTCCGAGGGTGTCTTTCATCGTCACGTTCTATTGATGCCGCGCAGTGCCTTTATGCTGCCGAGGCAAGGCGAAATACTAGCATATGCCGCGCAACTTGATCGGTGCCGAACACAATAGAAAAAAGCATAGCGCAAATGGAGCGCCGGGCGTCCCCGCCCGGCACACGGGCACAGCCCGCACCTCGCCTGTATGAACGTTCTAGCAGTGGACGATCTTGTCGCTCTTAATGCCCCGAGTTGCGTTGCGCGAGTCGACGACCAACTTCGATTCACTAACTATCTTCTTATAATCGTAGTCAGTGTGATCGGTGACAATGAGCACGCAATCATACTTATTCAGGTTATCCAGCGGAGTGCACTTCATTTGGAGGTCGTACTTTCGTCCGCGGCCTACGAAGGGAAAGTAGGGATCGTTATAACTGACGGCTGCTCCTTCTTTTTGCAGCAGTTCGATAATCGTGAGCGCCGGCGACTCACGGAGATCGTCAATATCCCGCTTGTAAGCTACCCCGAGAACCAAGATACTCGCCCCGTTGATCGCCTTTTTCTGCCGGTTGAGCGCGGAGATCGTGGCCGCGATCACGTGATACGGCATCGCTACGTTAATCTCGCCAGCCAGCTCAATGAAGCGGGTGCGAAAATCAAATTCTTTCGCCTTCCATGACAAATAAAACGGATCGACGGGAATGCAGTGTCCGCCAAGACCGGGACCGGGATAAAAGGGATGGAAGCCGAAAGGCTTGGTGGCAGCCGCGTCTATGATCTCCCAAATATTAAGGTTCATCCGCAGGCAAAGCATCTTAAGTTCATTGACCAGCGCGATGTTTACGCAGCGGTAAATGTTTTCGAGCAGCTTAGTCATCTCCGCCGCCGCCGGCGAAGAAACCTGTACTGTCCGGCGGAAGATCGAACCATACAGCGCAGACGCCACTTCGCTCGCTTGAGGATCAAGCCCGCCAATCACCTTGGGAATATCGTGGCGCGCAACTTCGGTGTTGCCTGGGTCTTCGCGTTCCGGCGAAAACGCCACCCAGATTTCGTTATCTCCGGCGGCGCCTTTGCGGGAGGCCTTCAGCCCCGCTTTATTTTCCTTCTCAAGAATCGGAACCAAAACTTCTTCGGTTGTGCCGGGGTAGGTTGTGCTCTCGAGAATAACAATCTGTCCAGCGCGCAGATAAGGCGCTACGGCATGAGCGGTATTAGTGATGTAGCTGAGATCGGGCTCATGATATTCGTTCAGCGGGGTCGGAACGCAGATAATGATCGCGTCCATGGCCGTGATCTCGGAATAATCGGCCGTAGCCTTGAAACCATTGGATCTTGCCGCGCCAATTTCCTCCGGCGTGATCCGGAAAATGTAGGTGCCGCCGTTGGCGATCGTGTCAATCTTTCGCTGATCGATATCGAATCCGGTGACCGGAAATTTTTGCTCGCTATAGAGCAGCGCCAGCGGCAACCCTACGTAGCCAAGACCGATAATTCCGACCCGTGCCTGGCGCGCTGCGATACGGCTTTTCAATTCATTAAAGAGTGATGACGCGATAAGTTGGCTCATAAGGCAGCATAATTCTAGCATTGGAGATTGCCATTTCGACCGCGGAAAATGCGGTCTTGAAACGATTGTTTCGGCAATCGAACCGAGTTTGACTCTGCCGATTACGCTAGTAATCAAAATTCGACCGCTACGCGATTCCTTAGTAACATTCCTGTGCAGCCATATTGCATGCGATCCTTTCGAACTCTGGTTTTTTCTCTGATCGTGGCCACTGCTCTCTTAGCCCTTGGGAGGCAGGCCGCACGGTTCCTGGTGGTGGATCAACCCGCGCCGTCGGACGCCATCGTGGTGCTGGCGGGCGAGACCTACCGTCGCCCGGCACACGCCTTGGAACTGTTCCACCGTGGTCTAGCGCCCCACGTCTTCCTGGATGCAGAGGCGCACGACAAAATTTACGGTCAACTATTGCCCGACCTTGCCCGCGGTTACGTGAATAACCTCGGGGAGTCGAGCCACGTTTCAGTATGTGAGATTGCGGGGGACTCGACCTTTTCTGAGGCCGACGACGTCAACAGATGTTTGCAGTCGCTTGGCGCACATCGCGTCCTGATTGTTACCTCGGAATATCACACGCGCAGAGCGGCGATGATTTTCCGGCATCGCCTGCCCCAGTACCAGATTTCTGTGGCAGCGGCTCGTGACTCGTCGCGATTTGGCGAGAGATGGTGGACACGTCGCGAATGGGCCAAAACTACCTTTGATGAGTGGATAAAAATGCTGTGGTGGGAAGCCGTCGACCGCTGGCGATAGAAATGAGGTTGATGATTTTGCTTCAGCCGCCGAAGCAAATTGAATAGAAGTTTGGTTCCGGTCGAGTACTCGCCACTAGCATCTTCCGGGGTTGTACGATAGTTTGAAGACGATTCATTTCTTGGAGGTTTCATGGCGCAAGTCACGATTACAGTGCGCAAGAACGGTCCTTTGCGCGTAGAAGATCCCAACGGCCTTGTCGAAGTGGTGGATGCCGATGGCAACAAGTACGAAACCACTGGCAAGCCGGCCTTCTCCCTCTGCCGTTGTGGCGCTAGCACTAACCGGCCTTTTTGCGATGGCAGCCATAACAAGATCGCGTTTCAGGCGCCAGATTGCGCGATTAAGGTTGGGTAGGTTGGCTCATCGCTGCCAAACTGGCCGTTCAGCAAGTCATTTATCGGCACTTTTCTATCGGCACTTTTCGTTCGAGCATAGCGGTGTTTTAAAGGGATGAAAATATTTCTGAGAGCAATGCCCGGCAGTTGTTTGATAAGCGGACTCATGGGGCCAAGAGTTTGATTGCCGACTAACACTTTTGATTGCCGACTAACACTATGGGGGATTCGGAAAAAACCCAATATGCCATCCGTCGCAGTAGCCGGCTACCGCTGGAGGTTCCAGTGCTGGTGACCAGCCTGGACCCCAATGCGGCATTTTCCGAGCGCTGTAATACAACGCTCGTCAATGCGCACGGATGCGGCTTAATCGCTCCGCGAGCGTTAAAGCTGGGCGTTCCCGTGCGAATTGAAATCGTATCTGCGAAACGGCATACCAAGGCTCGTGTGGCGGAGGTCGTGCCTCTGGGTGGCGACCCGGAAACGTGGCTCGTCGGTTTGGAGTTGGATGTTCCCGGGAATTTCTGGGGGATCGAGTATGCTCCCTCAGATTGGAAGATTGAGGAGACTGCGGCAACCGCTGCAACGCCGAGCTCCGATCACGAGACCCCAGCTGCCAAGCCGATTGGCTCGCGCTCGGGCGCTCCCCGGCGCTGGCATCTCACGGATATCAGCCCCGGCGCCTGCTATCTCGAGTCGGCTACCCCGTTTCCCGTGGATACCTCCGTGCTGCTCAGTATTCGGGCGCTGGATACTGAAAGCTTGCTGGATGGCATCGTACGGGTGTCGCACGCGCAAGTCGGCATGGGAGTGGTCTTCACCCACGCACCAGGTCAGGATCAGCGCGGGCTTGTGGAGGAATTAATCGGCCGCCTGATGAGTAGCCGGGATGTCCCGAGAATATTTGTCGGCAGAAGAGAAGATCGTAAAGCAAGCTCGAACGCAGGCCAGGCAACGGCGTCTGGGCTGGCGAACCGCGCTCCGGCAATCGACGACGAGGACGCTCCGCCAGATCCTCTTCTCGAGTTGGTTCTCTCTGGTCAATCTTTTACTCCAGAACAGTTTCAAAGCGATCTGCGCGCTCAGCGGCTGGGAAAACGCCGCGATCCCCGCATCGATATCGAACTGCCGGTTCTGCTGACGGGAATCGATATAAGCGGACGTCCTCTCGACCAGAGAGTTATGACCATCAACATCAGCCGGCGTGGCGCGTTGCTGAACGGCGTTCACGGAATGCTCAAGCTGAACGACGAAATTTTTCTAGCGCGGTTACAAAAGAAAGAGCAGTTTCGAGTCGCGTGGGTAGGTGCGGAAGGCACGCCCGCCGAAGGTCAGATCGGTGTAGCCGCAGTCGATGCGAACACTTCGTTTTGGAATGAGGTGCTCGAAGCGAGCGCGCAGTCTGGTTTAGAGCCCGCGAGTCTCCGTGGAATCTCCGGCGACGACGGGGCGGCACAGCCTTAATGGCTCGAAGATTTTGCGAAGCGAATGGTAAACTTCCTCGCCGGAGGCTTTGTGCCGGACAGGTCAGGTGAAATGAAACGCGAACGAGACCGAGTTCTAGGAATGGGCGCGAAGATCACGCGCCGCGATTTTCTCAACGGAGTCGCCGTTACAGTCGGAGCGGCAGCGATTCCCAACATCGTTCCTCCTGCAATGTGGGCCGCTGCGGCCTCCGATCTCGAGGCGCAAAATTCCCCCGGTTACTATCCGCCCGGTAAGACTGGCATGCGCGGCAGCCATCCTGGATCGTTCGAGGTCGCCCACCAGTAGCGGGATCGCCGGCAAGCGAATCTGACCGGAGGGATCAACACCGGCGAAACGTACGATCTCGTCGTCGTCGGCGGAGGATTGAGCGGCCTGTCCGCCGCGTACTACTTCATCCGTGACGTCGGACGCAACGCCAGGGTCCTCATTCTCGACAACCACGACGACTTCGG
>PLBX01000023.1:0-2863 GCA_003135495.1 Acidobacteriaceae bacterium
TTCCCATTCAAGGTTGCGGAATTGGAAGGATCGCTTTCCGAAGAGGTAGTCTACTCCGCCCGCCCCCGGATCTGTGACCTGGGTTATCTGCGTGAAGCATACAGAACTACATCGGGAGAGATCGACTACCGTTGCTCCGCGGAGCCCATAACAACGTATTTGTCAAAAGGAGGAAAGCTGGAGCCTACAGTGGGAAAGAAATGTCTCTGCAACGCCCTAATGGCGAATATCGGACACCCGCAGGTCCGAAACGGCAAATACACGGAGCAGGCTCTGATCACCTCGGGAAATGACTTGACCGGAATTGACCGGTTCCTACGCGAGGGATCAACGACCTACACTGCGGGAGACGTAATCCAGAGATTGCTCAGGCCTACCCCTCATGTGAACCCAAGTCTGGAGCCGGCAGTGAGCTCGGCTACAGACTACCAAGGGAACCATTCCCCGCATCCTGTGACTAAAGTCGTCGCCGATTAACCCTGCGACATTGAAGATTGGATCCGTGCGATCCTGCCGCATTCAAATGATCGAGTGAAAACGCGCGGCATGCCAGGAGACAGATCCTGTGATGTGCAAATGGATGCCCATTATCCTTGCAGATCGGTGCACAGGGTGTGGTTTGTGTGTGGACGCGTGCGGCCACAAGTCTTTAGTCATGGTGGACGGGATTGCGGTGCTTACTTTTCCGGATACTTGCGGAAGTGAGGAGCATTGCATCTCGGCTTGCTGCGACGAAGCCATCCAGATGGCCTGGCTGCCCTTCTCGGGAGACAGGACCGTCAGTCGATGGAGTGATGAGGCAGAGCCAGTATCCGTTCCACGTTCGGACTACGCTCAAGACGGCAATGGTTCCTCGGCACAGTAGGCATGAGTTATTCTTTGATGAAGATGAACCGACTACACAGGTGGTACTGTCGATCAGGCCAATGGAAGCAGAAACTTGAAAATGAAGTCCTGCCCTGGTCTTTGCGTGGGGTCGATTTGGGCAATTATGTTTTGGAAGTGGGGCCGGGCCCAGGTTTGACTACGGACTGGCTGAGGCAGCGGTACAAGAGTCTCAACTGCATCGAAGTGGACCGAGAATTGGCGGGTTCGCTGGGACTGCGCACGGCAAACTCGAATGTTCGCGTGCAGTGCGCGGATGCAACCACAATGCCGTATCGTGATTGCACGTTTTCTGGCGTCGTCTCCTTCACCATGCTTCACCATATTCCTTCATCCGCCTTACAGGATCGGCTGTTCGCGGAGGTTTACCGGGTCCTCAGGCCGGGTGGCGTTTTCGCCGGGACGGACAGCATGCGGTCTCTGTTGATGAGGATCTTTCACGTTCGCGACACAATGGTCCTCGTAGATCCAGCAACATTGAATGCCAGACTCGGAGCCATCGGCTTCAAAGATGTGAAGGTTGAAACTGGTGCAGGGAGATTTCGCTTCTTTGCGCGACGTCCGTCCGAAATGCCGTCCTGAGGGTGTTCCAAAAGCTGCCCTGGAGAGGCGGCATCGCAGAAGCAACTCGGAGTACTTAAATTTCCTCTCGCGAGACTTCGCCGCACACGCGTGTTGATGACTCGACCGTCACGCAGACGCGTGATGAGCGTCACGGCCCCGCGGTACCAGTGATTGATGCCGGCGCCGATGATCACCGTGCACTTGCCGTTGGTGAGTTTCGCCGTGCTCGTTACGCCGCCGAAGAACACAGCGGGCAAGCGCCGGAGTTGCGATATTCGACAACGGCCTCCAGTTTCTTGGCCAGCATCTCAAACCCGGCATGCACGTCTTCCCCGACTTCGCGTTCGATATTCTCGAACTTCTCTTCCAAATTTCTCTGTTCAGCAAGCGACAGGTTCTGCTGCGCCAGTGGGAACAGCAGGAAGTCCTCCTTCCAGATGTGCGATGGGTACAACTCGACGAGTTGCTGCCGGCGCAGCCAACGCTAGCCGGCTTTTCTAGTCTGAAGGTAAGGGCGAAGGTCCAGCGAAGAAAGATCGTGCGCCATAGGCCAGTAGCAAGTAGGGTACCTGATCAAAAGTGTACAGTTTTTAAAATATTTCAGGTTATAAACTGCCACTGTTCGTGACGAGAGGCGGGTGCTGTATGACTCCGACCGAACCAGGGGCTGCACACAGAGTTCTGCTGGTGGATGATGATGGCGCCGTTCGCGCCATGATGAATGAAGGGCTTCAACGCAAGGGATTTGAGGTAGCCACTGCCGCGAGCGTGACAGAGGCTCTGAGACGCATTGCTACCGAGAGCTTTGACGTGCTCATCACTGACCTGCATATGCCCGACCCAGGTGACGGTTTTACGGTAGTCTCGGTGATGCGTCACTCCCAACCGAACGCACTGACCATGCTGGTCAGCGGCTACCCCTGCGGTTGTTGAGAGAGGTAAGGGGTAAAGGTCGGGATTGGTGGCCTGGCCTTCTCACTCAGGAGTCGATCATGTTTGGATCTCTCGGCATGCTGGAGTTCATTGTGGTCTTCGTCATCGCGCTGAAGTCGTCGACTCGCGCGGAGACTACCTGACCGGCGGCTCGCTCGGCCGAAGTATCGCGGAATTCAAGAAAGCCCCTAAAAAACTACCAAGTTCGGTGGAAGAGGAAATCGCGCTTAAGGAGAAGCGCGCGGCGCCATCAGCCAAGTCATCGGCTCCTCTCGGAGATGACGGCGTCGGCTCGGAAGGCCAGATAGTAGGTAATGTCTCACAACTGGATGTAGCCGAACCGGTGTCGGGCGCGAGCGCGCCGCGAACGCCTAACGAACATCCCACGACAAGCCGGATCCGCCGTGAACCAAGCGAGCGCAAACGTGATTCGCGTGGCACGAAGGCCAAGAGTGCGCCCGAAGAGGCGCTGCTCAAGGCG
>PLBX01000023.1:3021-3179 GCA_003135495.1 Acidobacteriaceae bacterium
GGCTTCGAGGCATTGGTGTTCAAGGCCTCACGGGGCATCGAGGACATCTATGAGCTGACCTACATCCGAAAGGATGGCAGCCGGTTTCCGGCGGTCGTTTCGGTGACAGCCCTGCGCGACGCTCAAAACGCAATCATCGGCTACCTGCTGATCGGCAC
>PLBX01000416.1:0-7509 GCA_003135495.1 Acidobacteriaceae bacterium
GAGCTGGGTGCGGCGAGCTTCCATCGGATTCGTTCCAATTGCATCGGGTCTTCGCCGATCAGCAACGGACGCATCTCTGCGAGTTGGCCTTCGCGGCTGGCGCCGCCGTAGCATTCGCCGAGACCCACGAGCCCTTCGTCGGTCTCAACTTCGATAACAATGCGTGAAAAACCGGGGTGGGCGCCAAATGCATAACGCAGCGGGCTTTCGATCGGAATGAATGCCGGAGTCCAGCGAACATCTGTGATTTTCATAAAAGAGCTCTATGCCAGCGCTATCGCTGGTTGGCCAATAGTTGTCCCTTCACCCCGGCCGGCGCATGGCACACGTGCCACCGGCCAAGATTGGCAAAAAACATCTGATCAAAATCGGTTCCGCCGAATGCAATGTTCGTGGGACGCGCAATCATGGTTCCGGCGGGATCGTACGCCAGCAGCTGAACTTTTCCGCAAGGAGAGACCCTATAAACGTTGTCGGAAGCATAGCAGGTGACGTATAGATTTCCGGCCGCGTCAAAGGCTGCGTCGTCCGGAACGCGCGCCAGTCCGGAAGCATAAATTCGGGGCTTTGCGGCGGTGCCGTCAGCGCGAATCTGGATTTCCAAAACGTTGTCGCGCGTGCTTTGGACGACGTAGAGGTGCCGCTCATCGGCGCTGAGCGACAAGCCGTTAGCAAAAGCAAGATTCGTGGCGAACAAGTCCACGGGACCGCTCTTGCGGAGGCGATACACGCAGCCGTTCGCCTTTTCCCAGTCGCCTGAGTCGGAGAAGTACAGGTTGCCTTCCGAGTCGAAGACGGAGAAATTCGGCGTCTTGAACTTGCGATTACCGCAGCGGTTCCACGAATCGAGGATGCGACCCTTTCGATTCATGCGAACTAGGGCTGGCAATTTGAAGTTGCAGACGTAGAGTTCCTGCGCGCGAGAAAATGTCAAGCCCAGGCAAAAGCCGCCCATACGGGCAACTTCTCGAACGTGCCGGTTCNNGTCGAACGCCAGTCCTTCGGGATGGTCGAGGCCCTCGGCAAATGTCTGGAAATGGCCGAGGGGGATGAGAGGGCGCATCATCTGATCCAGGGTATCAACTGGTTCCAAGATCACCAGCTCGAACCTCTTGTTCGATCGCTGCTGATCCAGTAACTCTTTGTCCGACAATGGAACATAGCCCTCGTCGTCAANNACGTCCCATCACCAATGAATATGTATCTGTATAGATTTTCTCCAGAAGATCGTAGTGCGGGAATTCCGCGGGGGAAGCGGCGTTTTTATCTTGACAAGCCCCAAGTTTGTCGGACAAACTCTGCGGTAGCAAACTTGGATTTATCAGTGGCGACCGCTCACCCCGCTCCCGGCGAAACCGTAAAGCGAGAAACCGTCATGGAGACAGTTTCTCGCCGCATTGAAGGCCCNNTGAAGGACTGATTCGGAGCGGTGAACTGCGCGTCGGCAGCTGTCTTCCCTCCGAACCCAAACTGGCTGCGATGCTCGGCGTCAGCCGCAGTTCTCTGCGCGAAGCGCTTAAGGGTTTAATGTTCCTCGGCCTGATCAAGGCCCGTCCCGGGTATGGAACGTATATTCAGTCGTCGCTCGGCCGCGCTGTCGGCAAGCAGTTCCAGTGGATGCTGCTGCTTCACGAAGTCAAGTACCTGGAACTGTACGAACTACGCAAGATCCTCGAGCCAGATGTGGCGGCGCTAGCGGCTCGACGGGCTACGAAAGAGGATATTGCCCGCATGGAAGCCGCAATTCGCGGAATGAAGGCGAGCTTCGACCGTCCGGAACAATACATGGCGTTTGAAATGTCTCTGCACGAGGAACTCGCGCAGGCCTCGAAAAATGTCGCCGTGGAGGCGATGTTGCGCATGATGTACGGCGCGCTGGCCGAAAGCCGCCGCCGCACGTTGTATCTGATCGAGAACTTCGCCGGTAATTTTCGGCGCCATGAACGTATCTTCCGTCTGGTCGCCAAGCGCGACGCAGCCGGCGCCCGCAAAGCCGTGCTCGAGGATCTGGAANNTCCGCTGGGAAAACCATCGAGAAGAAAAGACCGGCACGCGCCACCAAGCCTTGATGCTCGGTGCGCTAATCCACGTCGAGGGGGACGTTATGTTGAATTGGAATAAGTGGCAAATCGGAGCGGTGGTACTTCTACTCTGCGCGCTGGCGCTTCCGGCAATGGCGCAATTCGATACCGGCACCATCACCGGCACGGTAACCGATCTATCGGGCGCGTTAGTCCCTCACGCCAAGATCACCATCAAGAACGTCGGGACGGCGAACGAGAAAACGTTCGACACCGATAGCAANNGGAACTTATGTTGTCTCCGCCAAGGCGAGCGGCTTCGCGGAAACCATGAGTCAGCAAGTTGTCCTGAACGTGGGTGCAACGGTCCATGTGACTCTGGCGCTGGCGGTCGCAGGTACTCAGCAGAAAGTGGAAGTTACCGGTACGGTCGATACAGAATCGAGCGCCACGGGAACGACGCTGAACGCTACCCAGATTGCCAATCTCCCCGTCAACGGGAGAGACGTCAGTGACTTTCTGGAAATCGCTCCGGGATCAGTGGGCTCGATCGGATTCTTCCAGGGCAGTGTCAACGGCTTGGAAAACATCTTCACCGGTCTCAATATCACGGTCGACGGGCAGAATGCCTCGCGCGGCGACATTAACGGCTTCCTGGATACCGAAGGTCAGGAACAAGCGCGTGTCACGCGTTCGAGCGTTGACAGCATCCAAGAAATCGACTTTACCAATAGTGGCTATAGTGCCCAGACCGGGCACTCGCTTGGTCCACAGATGAACATCATCACGAAGTCTGGAACCAATCAGTATCACGGTACGGTGTTCGAATTTCTGCGCAACGATGCTCTGGACTCGAGGGACTACTTCGAACCCGTTGGTGCGAGGCAGCCCCTGCGGCTCAATCAATTCGGGGGCAACTTCTCTGGTCCGATCGTCAAGAATAAGCTCTTCATTCTTTGTGAACTATGAGGGCGATCGAACCCACATCACGTCCTTCAACTCTCTTTACGAGATTCCGAGCGCCTACGTTCGTTCGCAGTTCAAGGTGAATATGCAGCCCGTCTTGGCACAAATGGCGCCTCTGCCGGCCGGTTGCACGGCCATTCCCGCTCCTGCTTCGTGCGCGGTCCCCGGTACGATTGATCCGACTCCAGGCGCCGGGGCGGACCTGGTTTATGATCCTGGCGTTTTTCCCAATATTCTCCGCGAAGATACCGGGTCGGTCAGGCTCGACTACAACATCTCGACTAAAGACCAGGTGATGTTCCGGTACAACATCAACGACTCCTTGACCACGGACACTCTTGGTCTGAACGAAGGACAAGTTTCGCCCCAGGCTCTGAGAACTCAATTGGCTAAGATTGACGAGACCCACACCTTCGGTCCGACCCTTCTGAATCAATTCGGTATTTCGATCAACCGGTTCTATTCCGACACGAACTCAAATACCCCTACGCCCCTGGTCGGATTTTCCGGTTTCTTCACCAACTTAGGTTCGCTACCCGGACCGAACACGTTTAACCAGGTCACTCCCTACAACGTGTTTGAAGTGTTTGATAACGTAACAAAGACGGTCAGAAAGCATACCTTAAAATTCGGCACCCAGATTCGCGCCAATCAGCTCAATGAGTGGTTGCGTCCGCAGCAAACCTACTATTTCGGCAGCTTTGCCGATCTGGAGAGTGGCAATACGTTCGTTTTGGCAAAGAATGGATTCCCGAACTTTGTTGGTATCCAGAATTCCAACTGGGATTTCTATCTGCAGGATGACTGGAAAGTAATGCGCAGGCTGACGCTAAACCTGGGGCTTCGCTACGATTACAACACGGTGTGGCACGAGCGGAATTTCGATTTTGCCACGCAAGCGTTACTGCCTGCCAGCCACCCCGCATACAATGCCCCCAAGAAGGACTTTGCGCCACGTGTCGGATTCGCGTGGGATCCCTACGGAACGGGAAAGACAGTGGTACACGGCTACGGCGGGTTGTTCTACCTGCCCATGCAGTTCGGCTTTGGCCTGGTTAGCAACGTTCCCGCGCTCTCGAGTTATAACGTGAACGTATTTCAGGCGATCTTTGCCAATCCGCCCTTCTCGATCGCCTATCCTTCCCCCAACCCACCGTTGATTCCCGGGACGCAAAACGTATCGGTATTCCGCAAGAACGCCAGGGATGCTTATTCCACGAACTGGTTGTTCGGAATCCAGCAGGAGGTGGCCCCAAATACGATCCTGAGCGTCAACTACACGGGAAATAAGACTCAGCACATGCAGGCCGGCGTAAACTTCGCCGCAGTCAATCTCAATCCCGCAAACACGGTGACTGCTGCGCGCACCCTGACGGGTTTTGCCAATGAAAACTACGATGCCGACACCCTCTCCTCAACTTACAACGCGCTGCAAGTGCAGCTGCGTCGCAATCTCGGGAAGCTGAATCTCGAGGCGAACTACACCTGGTCGCACGAGATCGATGACCTGATCAATGTGTTCGGGGGCTTTTCTGATCCCTTTAACCTCAGTCTCGACCGTGGCAGCGGCGACTGGGACGTGCGGCAGAATTTCACTGCCAGCGCGGTTTATAGTCTGCCCGATTTTAAAGGGTCAAACGCGCTGGTTCACGGAGTGCTTGGTGGGTGGGAAACATCCAGCATTTTCCAGGCCCGCTCGGGTCTCCCCACAAACATTCAACTTGTAAGCGGCTTCTTTGGACTCCCCATGCGGCCCAATTACGTTCCGGGACAGCGGCTAGCCTCCGGCTCGAACTGGCCGAACGGAGGCTATAACGTCAACGCGTTCTCAGTTCCGGCGGGCTACGATGGCAGCTGGGGAGATAATCTCGGGAACGTGGGGCGTAATGCTCTCCGCGGTCCTGGATTCTTCCAGTGGGACATGTCGGTAATGAAGAATTTTCCGATAACGGAGCGAATAAAGGTGCAATTCCGGGCGGATATCTTCAACATCCTGAATCATCCCAATTTCGCTAACCCCGACGGTGGAATTTGCACGGGCGTCGCCCCGTCGTCGGCCGGGCCGCCGTTTAAACCTGCGACCTGTTCGCTAGATCCAACTACCGGTTTGCCAGCGCCTAATCCCAACTTCGGCATCACCGGTCAAACGGTCGCCGATGCCAATGGAAGTCAGATCGGGAATGGCACCTCGCGCCAGACGCAATTCTCCCTTAAGGTCATATTCTGAGGGACGGCTTGCTCCAGCGGCGGCAGCGATGAATCGTCGTCGCCGCTGGATTCTCCTCTGAGGTCTATCTTTTTGCGGAGGCGCGCGGAGGAACGGGATTGATCAAGATTAGCAGAGTTTTAGCTATTGCTTTCGCACGCGGACAGTCACATCGCGATGAGCGCGAATTACGTCCACGGAGATTGCCTCGCCATCACGCCGTAAACGGAGATCGATCGTATGTTCGCCTACTCTCAGATTGGTCAAGTCAAGATGGCCGATGCTTTCAGGAAGGCGCGGAGATGTAAACTCCACCATATGATTTGCCGCTTGAATCGTGATTCCGAGGCAGGATTCAAACAGCAGGTACGGACTGGCGGCTGCCCAAGCGTGCGGAGAGCAAGCCACCGGATAGAGCGTTGGTCCTTCTACATCTGAGCGCTTGTGAAATCCGCAAAAAAGTTCGGGAAGGCGATTGAATTCGATAAAGGTGCTGGCCTCAAACAGAGCACCTAATATTCGCAAGGCTTCATCCTTGTATCCGTAGCGGGCAAGACCATTGGCAATGATGGCATTATCGTGAGGCCAGACCGACCCGTTGTGATAGGACATCGGGTTGTAGCGCACTTCGCCGCTCGCGAGAGTTCGAATGCCCCAGCCGCAAAAATAATCTTCGTGCATGAGCGTCTTCGCCATACGGGCGGCATGTTCCTCGCTCGCAATTCCGGTCCAGAGGCAATGGCCGGCATTCGAGGAGCGCACGCGACACGGTTTTTTCTCGCCGTCGAGCGCAAGAACGTAGCATCCCAACTCGTTATCCCAAAACTCTCTCTCGAATTGATCTCTAAGCCTGCCCGCTTTACGCTCGAGAACTTCGGCAAGATCGGAGAATCCGAGATAGGATGCGATGCGTGCCGCAGCTTTCTTCGCTCCATATGCGTAGGCTTGGACCTCGCATAGCGCAATCGGAGGAACTGCAAGAACGCCGTCGCGGTAGAACACCGAGTCGTGAGAATCCTTCCATCCTTGCTGAGTCAATCCCCTTTGCGACTTGGCTTGATATTCGATGAAGCCGTCTTTGTCTACATCTCCGTATGTGTCCATCCAATCGAGCGCGGCGAGGACGTTCGGCCAAATTTCTTTCAGAAAATCCACATCCATCGAGTAATCGAAATATGCGCCTGCGAGCATTACAAACAGAGGCGTCGAATCCGCGCTGCCGTAGTAGCGGCCAAAGGGAATCTCTTTCAGATTCGCCATTTCACCGTGCCGCATCTCGTGCAGAATCTTCCCTGGCTCAGCGTCTTCCTCTGGAACGATATTGGTGGCTTGATTTTCCGCCAGAAACTTCAACACACTCCTGGCAATCCAGGGTGCAGCCCAGAGGCACTCCATGGCTGTCAGAATGCCGTCGCGGCCAAATACCGTGTTGAACCAGGGCACGCCGGCGTACGGGTAGGCGCCTTCTGGATTGCCGCTAATCATCATGTGGACGTCCGCTTCGGATCTGGATAACCAGGCATTGAAGCGAAAGTCTGAAGTGGTGATGCCACAAAACTGACGTCTACTTTCTTCCAGACTTGAAAGCGCTTTGTCCATAGCAGCGCCAAAGTCGATGGTGGACCGGCTTGACGTCTGCTGCTCACAACTGGTGGTAATCGAGATTGACGTTTCCTGCTTGGGATCGAGAGTAATAGCGAAACTGACGGAATGTTGCGATAGCTGCTCAGGAACAGGTGAAAACTGTAAACGAGTGCATCGTAATTTTCCATCGCGGCCGCGATAGGAAAGGACAACGCGATCTTCTTCAACGATCACGGGGAGCATATCTCCAGTGAGTTCGCGTTTCGTGCCGCGAACCTGAAATATATCCGCATAATCGGCGGCGAACTCCAACGTAATAGAAGTTTCTAGAGGATAGGAATGAAAATTTGCCAGCCGCAGTTTGTCGTAGCAAGCGTCTTGCCAGAGAAATTTAGAGCGGAAAAGATGTACCGACCCTCGCGGCAGAAAGAGGCGACCGTCGCGATAAACGTCCGGGTTCATCATGTCGAGCGTCAAAAATGCGTTATCGTTTTGAACGGTCGAGCGGAGGAGTTGGGGAACCTTGTCGCCCATTCGGAGCGCGAGGCGAGAGAGGTAGCGGGTTCCCCGGTGGTAAAGGCCTTGCTCGCCGAGGCCGATGGATTCCACATCGCCCAAGCGATTGAAAACCGCAAAAGTTTCACCCCACTTCAGCACCCGGGTACGATCATCTGCGAGCGAAGAAGTGGCTAGAACGTAAAACTGGTCCTTGATTTGAATTACATCTTCCAA
>PLBX01000416.1:7566-13346 GCA_003135495.1 Acidobacteriaceae bacterium
GTGGCGGTGAAACGTTCTTCGAAAACATTGCGACAGGCGGCACGAGACATTGACTTGACCCGCTCCACGGCTTCAACCGCTTCGCTCACACTTTCCACAATCAGGCCACTGACTCCCTCGTCGATGACCTCTGGAACTGAGCCCTGACGAAAGGCGATTGTCGGGGTGCCGCAAGCCATAGCCTCAATCATATTCAGTCCAAATGGTTCGGGCCAGTCGATCGGGGCCAAACATGCGAGCGCGTTCCCCAGGAAATCGGCTTTTTGGTCGTCGCCGATCTCACCGATAAACTCGACATTCGGTTGAGCCAGCAACGGTTTAATTGTATTTTCGAAATACACACGGTCTGCGCTATCCACTTTGGCTGCAATTCTTAACTTCATTCCGGCGGCAGTCGCTATGGCAATCGCCCGATCCGGACGTTTTTCTGGCGAGATGCGGCCGATGAATGCCAGGTATTTCCCCGTATCACTGAATCATCAATGCCCAGCCGATTCAGATTGGAAGCCAGCCCACGCCGGAACCGTCACCCACCGCGCCGAAGTCCATCGAGGAGCTTCGAACGGCATTTATCGCATTTATCAACGACAAGAAGACCACCTTCAAGAGGGACGTGGCCCCGCTGGACCCCGACACCATCGCTTCGTACGAAAAGATGACACGAGAGTTCCTTGACATTATCAAGCGGACGGTAGGCGGAAGACAGAATCCCGTAAAGCGGGCACGGATGTAAGTAGAACACATCCATACTCCGTAGGGCAACTTAATATATCTGTGAAGTAAATATTCAAAAGACTTCGGAATTTGTTCGACTAGGCTGTTGCTTATTAAAAAAATGCTTGACAGCAGTGATGGTTTTCCTATACCTTCATGCACGTTTGAAGAAGAGCNNGCACGTTTGAAGAAGAGCTAGTTCATGCACGTTTGAAGAAGAGCTAGTTTTTTTGCTGATCTGGTGATCCCTGGGTCGATCCGAAGGCGCAGCAAAATTGGCGCTCACATCTAGCGGGAACAAGGAGGTATTTCCAAATGGATACGAAGAATCTACACCTGAAGGCGGCCTTGGGGTACTCGGTTTGGTGCCTGGTTTGCCTCTTGTCCCTAGCCGGGAGCCTGCACTCACAAACGTTAACCGGAAGTATCAGCGTTCGAATTACCGACCAATCGGGCGCGGTAATCCAAGGGGCGCGCTTAGTGGCGACGAATAACGACACCGGCTACAAGGTAGAAGCTACAACGACCGAAGGCGGCTTTTACAGCCTGCCCACTTTGCCCTACGGAGTGTACTCAATCGAGGCGAGCGCTAAGGGCTTTAAGACGCTCAAACAGGGCTCGATTACCTTGACCAGTAATCAACAAATCTCTCTTGACTTGACGCTAACCGCAGGCGCTTCGCAAGAAACTGTCGAGGTCAAAGGCGAAGTGCAGAGCCTTCAAACGCAAGAGGCGGCAACCAAGGCACAGGTCTATCTGGATCAGATTGATAACCTGCCTTTGAACAGCAGGAGCCCATTTGAGTTGGGCCTTTTGGGCCCTTCGGTACAGACTAACCACCAGCAATCGGGCGCCTCCGTGCAATACACGATCAATGGCCAGAACGTGAACGGCTACAAGTTAATGTTTGATGGGATGGAGGCTGGTATTGGAGGCGACGCACAGTACTTTGCCGGTAATAACTTTAATTTATCCATCACAAGCGTGGATGCCATCCAGGAGTTCGACCTTGAAACAGGAAACTACTCGGCCGATACCAAGGGTTCGTCCGGTTACGTAAATATTGTGTCGAGGACTGGAACAAACAAGTTGCATGGCGATGTTTATAATTTCATTCGTAACGGTGCACTTGATGCCAGTAACTTTTTCGCGGTAAGCAAAGGGAGCTTGAAGCAAAATGATTTTGGCGGCACGGTGACCGGGCCGATCAAAATGAACAAAATCTTCTTCATGGCCAGCTACGAAGGGCAGCGAATCAATAATCCATACCCCGGCCTCGCGGATGTTCCAACTGCAGCCTTTCGGGCGACTGTCGATCCTCGTCTGGCCCCACTCCTTAACCTCACTCCCCTTCCTACAGAGGCCATCGCTGGAAACGACAACATAGGGATCTTCGCGCAGAATGTGTTATCGGTGACAAGCCAAAACCTCGTGACCGGGCGCGTCGATATTAACCCCTCGGACAAAGACAGAGTATTTGTGGCGTACACCTGGAATGGCGGTCGACTTCACGGTGGGGTTCCGACGACTGGGAATGGTGCAGCCATTTTCCCGGGTACTGGTAACAGTCAGCCGGAAACGCATCAGAACGCAGTAGTCGGCTGGAATCACAACTTTTCACCCACGTTCGTTAATGACTTCAACATCGGAGTCAATCGATATCTGCAAGGACGGGCAATCGGGCCAAACGACGCAACGGCTTTCTATACTTTACCTGAGGCTAGTGTCCCCGGAGTGACCATCCAAGGGGGAGGAAATACGAAGAAGCTGGGCAATACCCAGCCCCAGTTCAGTGATAAGGCCATTTGGGTCAAAGGGAAGAGCACGCTGTCGTTTGGAGGGAATTACCTTTACCTGGTGAGCGGGCAGAACCAAACGAATTATATTAACATNNGGCACAACCGGGCATGAATTTCCAGAACACTTGCATTGGAGCCAGGTAGGTCTCTTCGTGCAGGAAGACTATCGAGCTACGCCCAATCTCACCGTAAACCTTGGGTTGCGTTACGACTATTTTGGGGTCTTTAAAGATTCACAGCCCTACGCGGAGAATGTTATCAGCGGTCCTTTCGATGCATTCCGCCCACAGGGCTCGCCCTTGTATGACGGAAACAACGACTTTGGCCCGCGGGTTGGANNTGTGCGAGGCGGGTTTGGCCTGTTTTACGGCGCACACGCAAGTGGCCAAGAAGGCGATGTGCTGGCCTTGAATTCCGTCCACCCGTTCTCGATAACAACCGCCGATTTCCCGAACCTGTCGTATCCGTTCTCTCCGGGGCTCCTGCAAAATGCCAACACCACACTGGGCCGGTTTATACTCGATCCCCATTCAAAGGATCTCTACACAGAGCAATGGAATCTTTCGGTTGAACATCAGTTCGGTCACGGAACTCTGGTCACCGTGGGTTACGTAGGCAATAACGGTGTTCATGTTCCTGGCTCGTTGCTCCCGAATAATTTCAATCCTCTCACTGGAGCTCGTGTAAATCCGACCTTTGGTTCGATCAATGAGGTAATCAACGGATACAACGATCACTACAATGCGCTGCAGGCGTCTGCGAGACGTCGACTTTCGAATAACCTGGCCTTCGATTTGGCTTACGCTCGGGGGCACTCGACAGGGCTAGAGAGTGGCCTTTATCAGGTGAGTTCTGCTGTAAGTTTCGGCAGCGATCAAATCCAGGCCTACGGTCCACCACCGTACAATACTAAGAACCTTTCGCGGGGTACTTTGGCCAACGACGTTAGAAATAACTTTTCGGCCGATTTTGTGTACCAACTGCCCCGCCTTGCCGGTTCGAACGAGGTCGTCAAGAACGTTCTCGGCGGGTGGACCACATCCGGGATCGTTCAAGCTTCGACTGGGGCGCCCTTCACCGTGACTACTGGAGGAGACACGGGCGATGAAACCTTCAATCAACTTCCAAATGTTGTTCCGGGCGTCTCTCCCTACATCTCTGGCAATACTCCGGCAAGAGGATTTCTAAATCCCACTGCATTTTCGATACCGACGGCCGTCGATCCTTCTACCGGGCTGATCTTGGGGAATTTGGGAGATAATACTTTGAGAATGCCGCCCAATTTTACCTTCAACTACATGCTCGGAAAGCGACTGGGCAGTGCAGAAAGGTTTAATTTTGACTTTCGCGCCGAGTTCTTTAATCTATTTAACCACCCCCTCTTTGGTACACCAACCACCAACCTATCCGCGGGATCTCTGTTTGGCACGAGCACGACTGCCAGTGATCCGAGAGAGATCCAGTTTATGCTGAAAGTCAGTTTCTAATTTTCAGCCCTGGCTAGAGATTGAGCGACGGTTCTCTCAACCGTTTCCGATGGAGTCGGACCGGGTTCGAGAACGAGGGAACCGCCGCTGGTTGATATGCGGTGATCCACCAACGGAGCCCGATTCCCCGGTGTGAAAGTCAGCCCATTCACCTAGTGGGCTTACTTTCACGCCGTCCACGATAACTACCAATTTGAGAAACACCGGGGCAGTCCACGTTTCATACCTGCGCTGGTTCCCTCAGAGAAGGGGCCAGGAAACTTGCAGAATGCTCCTAGCAGTGGGGGAGACCTGATGAAGCCAACTTTACCGTGGCTGTATCTAGTGATGGCTTGCTTGATGTTCGCGCCCTGGCGGACAGCTAAGGCAAGCCNNTCGATGTGGTTGTGGGGGCTGCTGCGCCGGAACTGGAGCGGTTTGCCGCGAGTCAACTTTGCGATTACCTGGGGAAGCTCTACGGCATCAGGGCGCACCCCGCACGAAACGTCTCGGCCTCTTCAGAGATGATGTTTCTTATCGGCAGTCCTGAGACCAACGCCTTGGTAAAGCAGGCCACACGGCGCAAGGCATTTCCGAAAGTAAGTGATCAGGGGATTGTGTTGCGGCGGACGGAACTTGCCGGCCACACGGCACTAATTGTAGGTGGGGGCAGCCCGCGGGCGACGCTGTGGGCCGTGTATGAACTTGCGGAGCGCTGGGGCGTCCGCTATTTGGTGGATCGCGATGTGTTTCCGGAACAGATGGGAGCGTTCAAAGTTCCGGATCTGGACGTAGTGATGGAGCCGGTGTTCCGCATCCGCGCTCACCCCAGTATCCAAGACTATGCCTCAAGCGGCGAATCATGGGGGATGGCCGACTTCCGTCCTCTGATTGACCAACTCGCGAAAATGAAATTCAGCCGACTCAACATCCTCGCCTTTGGATACCAACCCTATCTCGATTGGCAATACGATGGCGTCAAACGGAGTTCTGCCCATTTGTGGTACGACTGCCACTTCCCAATTACACCGGACATGGCAGGCCGCGATCTGTTTGGCGACGGCGTGGAGTTTTGGAATCCGGACTTGCCATACAACTCGAGTTACAAGGAACTAGCAGCGGCAGGCGAGCGGCAGGTGCATGCCTTGATCGCGTATGCGCACGAACACGGGATGGAAGCAGTTGTCTATGCGCCGACGACTGATTTTCCTCCGGAATTTGCGCCGCTGCTTAAAGGAGAAGTGAAATCCGGTCAACTGACCATCCGGCCCGGCCCGGATACGCCAGTAGACGATCCCGGGCTATTTGGACTGTCCACGGCGGTGTTGCGGGCGACGGTGAACACTTACCCCGAAGCCGACCTCGTGGACGTTGGGATGCCAGAGGAAACGCAATGGCTAGGGAATTACGAACACGCCTGGGATTCGCTGGACGCGAAATACGGAATTAAGCAAGTTCTCTCGCTGGCGGATGTACTGGCCGCGGCGGAGCACCGCAAGGGATCGATGCGCTGGCCGGGAAAACGCGGCCTCGACCAGGCAAAAGCGGACATCGTTGCCCTTGCCTATTATGATCGCCTCTTACGGAACCCCGAACTGCTCAAGGACACCCTGCACCCGGACATGAAGTTCTTGTACGCGGAACCTGCCGAAGAACTATTCCCGCTGCTGGGTCGGGTTCTTCCGGCGGGATGGGAGGTGTCAGCCATGCCGGAAAATCAGCCGGAACATTTCCTGCCGCGGGTGGAGGTACTCGACACTCTTCCCACGCACAAGATCCCGGGCTCCATGGATGTAACGCT
>PLBX01000412.1 GCA_003135495.1 Acidobacteriaceae bacterium
CGCGAGCGCGCCACGGAATTTGCCAGCAACCGCAAAGGGTGCGATGGACGCCTGGTTGCTTACTGCTCGACTCAAACCCATTCGTCGATCGAAAAGGCGGTGAAGATCGCGGGCATGGGTGCGGATAATCTTCGGCACATTGAAGTCGATAATAACTTTGCCATGCGCGCCGATGCCCTTGCGAGACAAATTGACGCCGACGTGAAGGCTGGCTTACTTCCCTGCTTCGTCTGCGCAACCGTGGGAACAACGTCTTCCAACGCGATTGATCCGGTACGGGAGATTGCCGGTGTCTGCCGGGAGCGCAAACTCTGGTTGCATGTAGACTCGGCGATGAGCGGGACGGCTGCGCTCTGCCCCGAATTTCGATTCATCAACGACGGCGTGGAGTTTGCGGACAGTTACTGTTTCAATCCTCACAAATGGATGTTTACCAACTTCGATTGCAATGTCTTTTATGTTGCGGACAAAAAGCACTTGATTCAAACGCTTTCAGTGCTGCCGGAATATCTGCGCAACCAGGCGACGGAATCGGGCGCCGTCATTGATTATCGCGACTGGCATATCCAACTTGGCCGGCGGTTCCGATCGCTCAAATTATGGTTCGTGCTGCGGCATTATGGGCTCGAGGGACTGCAGTATCACATTCGCGAGCACATCCGACTGGCGCAGCAATTCGCGGAATGGGTACGCGGAGACTCGCGCTTTGAGTTGGCCGCTCCATGCAAACTTAATCTGGTTTGCTTCAGGCTGCGCGCGGGAGATCGCGCAAACCAGCGGTTGATGGAAAATCTGAATAGCAGCGGCGACCTCTACCTTACACATACAAAGCTTGAAGATAAATTTACTTTGCGCTTCTGCGTCGGTCAAACTAATACTCAGGATCGCCATGTGGAAGGCGCGTGGCGGCGAATCCAAGAGGAAGCTGCGAAACTCGAAAATAGTCGATAGTGTTCGAAGAGGATCGGCATGGCGCGAGAAATTTCGGCGGGCGGAGTGGTGCTGCGGGAGATTTCGGGAGTCTGGCATGTCGCTCTGATCGAACCACGCAAGGATGAGCCGCAACAAACCGGTTCACGAGCAGTGAAGTCGCGCGGCCCTCGCACTGCCGTACTGGCACTTCCCAAAGGACTCGTGGATGCAGGCGAAAAACCGCAGGATGCGGCAGTTCGCGAGGTACTGGAAGAAACGGGCATCGTCGCCGCGCCAATCAGCAAACTCGGGGACAACAAATACGTCTACGTCCGGAATTGGGGGGACGGCGAACGCGTTTTCAAAATCGTGAGCTTTTATCTAATGAGGTATGTGTCGGGAGAAATTGACAATCTCAAGCAAGACATGAGAATCGAAGTCAAGCGAGCCTCGTGGGTTCCGCTGGCCGAAGCTTCCCGCCAACTTGCGTACAGCAATGAGCGCAAGGTGCTGCGACAGGCGCAAGACTATATGGAAGCTGAAGGAATTTCTCTCCTAGCGTAGCGGCGCTCGAAGGGCTAAATCGATAGCCTTTTTTTCTTCCGAGGTCAGGCGTCGCGTCGAACCCTTCTTAAGAGTCCCGAGCATGAGCGGACCGATCGAGATTCGAATCAGGCGCAACACTCGGATTTGCAATGCTTCCAGCAAACGACGGATCTGCCTGTTCCTACCTTCATCGAGAGTCATTTCCAGCCAGCTATGCTTATCGCCGTGCCGCAGAATCCGCGCAGATTTGCCGCGCAAATATTCGCGCGCCCCGGCTTCGTCGTGGACCATCTCGACGAGATTTTGAGTCATTCTTGAGAGCAGCTCTTCATCAGGGATGCAATCTACCTGCACATGATATTTTTTATCCAGGTGACTGTCTGGGTCCGTAATCCGCGCTGCCCATACAGAATCATTCGTCAACAAAAGCAGTCCTTCGCTCGCCTTATCCAATCTCCCAACCGGGCCAAGCCACGGCAAATCCGGATCGAGCAGGTCATACACGGTATCGCGTCCCTTTTCATCGGAGGCAGTGGTGATAACGCCGCGGGGTTTATTCATCACGACGTAAACTGCTGGAGCTCGATCGAGAGGCGAGCCGTCGATTTCGATTTGGTCTTTTAGGCGCGCCGGGGTTTCCGGGTCCCGCTTCATCCGTCCATTCAGTGTGACCCGGCCAGCACGAATTAAATTGGCGGCTTGCGAGCGTGAGCAATAACCTTTTTTGGAGAGCACGCGGGCGAGCGCGATCCGTTTCTGCTTCTGCACAAGGCTATGTTAAATGGAGCGGGAAGATGCGAAACGGAAGCGCGGTGCTGCAACGCTGCAGGGACATCGCTCCGAAACTCCATAACCGGCCGACTGCAAGTCCGCTAGGAGAATCGATCTCTGGTCTCGTAACACTCCAAACTGAGAGGCATCCGGAAAAAAATACCCCGCCCTTTTTAGGGGGCGGGCATTTTTAGCCAGCAGCTTCTACATCTTTCTGGAGCGGAATGATTCCCGGCACCAGCCACTTGTCCCACATTTCGTCGATCTTGCTCTGGAAGAAATCGATATCTTCCTCGATGAAATGTGCGAACCTTCCCTGCTTGAGCAAGTAATCGCGAACCGGAAGACGTTTGAATCTGCCGCTCGCAATATCCCTGGTCTTGCCGTAGAGCTTCAGCTTNNTTGCCGTTTTCAACCTCATACAGAGGAAAAATGCCGGTGTTTACGGCCAGTTCGCCCATTTCGAACGAAAGCAGGGGATCGAAGTCCCAGCCTTTAGTACAGGGGTTGAGACAGTGAATGAAGGTAGGACCGCCGATCGACAGCGCCTTGCGAACGCAGTTCATCGCCTGCAGCGGGTAGGCGGTACAGGTGGTTCCTACATACTTAACTGTGGGATGGCCAACCAGCAT
>PLBX01000576.1 GCA_003135495.1 Acidobacteriaceae bacterium
CAGCAGGTTCGCGCCGCGCAGGACAAACTGCCGGGTGAGCTCGCCGAGCGTGTCCTCGAAGCAAATGAGCGGCGCGACCTTCACCTGGTCGGTCGTTGGGCGAAACACCACCGGCTCTTTCCCGCGCGTGAAATCAGCCGGCACCTGGTCCCCGACGATCGTGGCAATGAAGGGCACGGCGTGCCGGAAGGGAACGTATTCGCCGAAGGGCACGAGATGCATTTTGTCGTAGCGTCCGAGCCATTCGCCCTGCGGACTAACAAGCACAGCCGAATTGAAAATTTGCGACCCTGCACCGCCGCTCATGCTCATTGCCGGATTAATTCCGATCGAGCCTGCAACCACCCACGCTTGCGACTGCCGCGCCAGGGCGCTCACTGCATCGCGAAACAAAGCGTCATTTGTGTAAAAGGGGGAGGGCGACTCCGGCCATACAATTAGAATCGGCTTTTCTGGGACGTTTTTTTCTACCGGAGGATAGAGGCTCACAGCGGTCAAGTCTTGCAGCGTGGTTTGAAAATATTCCTTGGTCCACATTGCACCTTCCTGGATTGGAACGTTGGGCTGGACAAGAAGCGCGGTGCGATCGGAAGGGACCGGAGGAGGTGCCAGCAACTGCCCTGCCTGAAGAACCAGCGCCGATCCACACGCAGCCATCAGCAACCACTTTCGCCGTTCTCTTGCCACCAGGAACGCCGCCGCAAAAACGCTGTTGACGAGCATAATTTCGAACGATAGTCCGTAGACGCCGGTGATTGTAGTAATTCGCGTGAGAGCAAAATTCGCAGTTTGCGAATATCCGAGCAGTTCCCAAGGGAAGGCTGTTAGACGGGTGCGGGCAAGTTCTACGGCTACCCACAAGAAAGGCGCCGCCGCGAGAGCGCGCCGAACGGACGTGGCGGCCCGAGCGCTTTTTGATCCCAAGACCTTCGATGCTTCGGGATTGGAATTTGCGGTTGAAAATCTGTTGGAGTTCCATCCAGCGACCACCGCGAGCAGCAAGCCGAAGAGTCCGTGATAGAGGCCGACGTACATGCAGAATAAGACCAGGGCCAGCGCAGCGGCGGGGACAGGTAAGCCTCCGTACCGATGCATGGTGTCAAAAATCCAATAACAAGTTCCGGCAAACCACAAAATGCCGCATGTGTAGCCGAGCAGGAAACCTTGGATAGGCGTTGCAGGGAGCAATCGGGCCTGATCATCCAACTGCAAAGTCTCAGTCGACCGGGCTCGAAGGATGGCGATAAGTAGCGGCGCTACGGCGATCCAGGAGAGCAGATAAAAATTCGGAAGCGGGAAAATAACAATTTGCAGAGCAGCCGACAAGAGTGTCAGCCCCCACGCGCTGCGGTGAATTTTAATCACGTTTCAGGATAGTAAACGTACTCGAGTATGACTTGGCATCTATTTTATTTGCGTTTTTGCGGGAACACGCTGCAATAAATCACGACGAATTCCGCGCAATCAGATAACATAACTTGTTTATGAGTCTCAGCATCGTATTCGTCAAAATTTTGGAGTTCATGTTTGTTGCCGGGTGGGCGGGATCGGCGATGGTACTGGTACTGACGGGCATCGAAGACGTGGGAACCATGTTGGATAGGAAGGATAAAGACAGCCACCTGGGCTAGCGCTGCATGTCCACGACTTCAAACGCTCCACCTTCAGGGTCGAACCGGGTTCGCATTGTAGTTGCGACCTCGGTGATGCTCACCTTTATTTCCTACTGGCGAGCGGCTGCCGTAATCCTTAACGATCTTGGGTCGTCGGCTTTTTATGCTGGCGGCATTGCCGAGCACGCCATTGGCAAGAGCGCCCCGTGGTTCATTTTGGGCGTGATGCTTTTCGCCTTTGCGGTACGCGCGGTTTACGTGGAGAGTTGCTCCATGTTTGTGCGCGGCGGCGTGTACCGCGTCGTCAAAGAAGCACTGGGCGGGACTCTTGCGAAACTAAGCGTCTCCGCGCTGATGTTTGACTACATCCTCACTGGTCCGGTCTCCGGCGTTTCCGCCGGGCAGTATATTGCCGGCCTTATTAACGACACTATCAGCATTGCTGACGCTCATGGCTGGGTTCCATCCGCCATTCACCACATGTTCAATGGCACGCCGCAGGTCGGCGTCAATGCCACCTCTGTAATGTTTGCTGTCGCTGTCACGATCTACTTCTGGTGGGAGAACATCAAGGGCATCGAAGAATCCAGCGAAAAGGCGCTGTGGGTAATGCAGATCACGACCGTCATGGTGGTGATGCTGCTCGGTTGGTCCCTATTTACCTTGCTTAAGGTCGGCTTCCATCTGCCACCATTCCCCACCCTTGCCAACATTCACTACAGCGATGAATCGCTCGGCTTCTGGAAGCATAGCAAGTTGCCGCACATGTTCGGCATCCTGGGCCTGATTATTGGCTTCGGACACTCCGTGCTCGCGATGAGCGGCGAAGAATCTCTGGCGCAGGTTTATCGCGAACTGGCGCATCCGAAACTGAAAAACCTGAAGCGCACGGCCATCGTCATTGGCGTCTACAGCTTCGTTTTCACCGGCCTGGTTTCTCTACTTGCCGTCATGCTGATCCCGGACAACGTCCGCATGAAGGTTTATAGCGATAACCTGATCGCCGGACTCGCCATGAACATGGTCGGTCCCCAGGTTATACGACTGGCTTTCCGCGCATTTGTTGTAGTCGTCGGATTTCTGATTCTCTCCGGCGCAGTGAATACCGCCATTGTCGGTTCCAATGGCGTTCTCAATCGCGTCTCCGAGGACGGCGTGCTCGCCGACTGGTTCCGGCGGCCACACAAGCGTTACGGCACCACCTATCGCATCATCAATCTCATCGTCGGGCTTCAGCTTTTCACCATCATCGTCAGTTGGGGAAACATCTACACGCTAGGCGAGGCCTACGCCTTTGGCGTGGTGTGGAGCTTTGTCTTCAAGACGATTTCGATGCTGGTTCTGCGCTACCGCTACAAAGGCGAACGCAACTGGAAGGTGCCACCCAATCTTCATTTGTTCGGCGTCGAGATCCCCATCGGTCTTGCGTCGGTGTGCATGGTTCTGCTTTCTACCGCCATCGTCAATCTCTTTACCAAGTCAGTAGCCACCGTGAGCGGCATTATTTTCTCGGTAATCTTCTTCGCGATATTCACTTTTTCTGAAAAGGTCAATCGACGCAAACATGCCGACAAATCCGCTCAAATGCAGGAGCAATTTCAATTACAACAAGCGGAGAACGTTGGACGAGACACCGTCGGCATTCGGCGAGGCAATATTCTGGTTCCGGTTCGTGACTACAACACGCTGAACCACCTGCGCTGGGTGCTGGATAATAGTGATACCCGCGAGCAGGACGTAGTCGTAATGACCGCTCGCATCAGCCAGTTTGGCGCCGCCGCTTACGGCCTCGCCACCGAACAGGTGTTTAGCGATTACGAGCAGACTCTGTTTACGCGCGCGGTTTCTGTGGCTGAAAAGTTCGGCAAGAAGATTTCATTGCTCGTGGTTCCAGCCCGCGACCCGTGGTCGGCCATCGCACAAACCGCTCACAATCTCGAGTCTTCGACAGTAGTGGCGGGATTGTCGAGCAGAATGACGACAGCCGAGCAGGCCTTTGCGTTGGGAAGCGCATGGGAACAAATTCCTGAGCCGAAACAGCAGTTTTTGCTGCAGATCGTGCAACCCGACGGGAATGTTGCCACTTTCCGGATCGGCCCGCACACGCCCACGATGAAGAATGAGGACGTAGTGCTGCTTCATCGATTGTGGCTGAATATTACCCGTGAAAAAGGGTTAGAAAATGTGCATCACCATGACATTCTGACGGAAGCGCTGACCCGCTTTGCCCAGGATTACGGGGCACATGATCATGAACACATCGTCAAGGAGCTGCGACGTCATGGCGGCGACGGCGGTGGACCCGCTCGCGTCCGCCGGGTTGCCGACGAAGTTCCGACCGTTCAGGCCAACCCAGCCCGTACAGGACGGGACGAAGAAGCCCCTGAGAGTGAGCGTCGTGACAGCAACTCATCGAACAAATCGGGCTCAGAGTAAATCCCAAGGATTCAAACGCGAGCTCCTCTCTTTAACTCGTTTATCTCGTTAATCTACAGTATTCGCAGCATTGTTCGGCGCAGGTACATCCAGTAACTTTCTGGAAGTGAGTGCCGTTCATGCGTCCTGATCAGTTCGTCATCGCCGCAGAAATTGCCCCCAGCATTACCTGGGGTGGCTTGCCGGAGAACACAATCTTGCCCGCCGCAAGACGCAAGCGCTCCAAACCGAAACGCTTGTTGTGGGTGGATGATTCCGAGCCCCTGCTGGAGTTGTACAAGGCTATTTTTGAGAGTTTAGGGTTCGAGATACTGACGACGTCATCGCAGGAAGAAGCTCTCAGCTGGGCTGGGCCGTTCGCCGATTTGGTGATTCTAGACTATGACATGCCTGAGATGAATGGGGCGGAACTGGCCTCGTTAATCAAGGATCGTCATCCTTCCATGCCGGTTGTGCTGCACTCGGGAAACACTTCGATCAATGCTTCCGCACGCTGCCGGGTGGATGCAATCTGCACTAAAGGCGCGCCTCGTAAAGACTTGCTGAACACGATTGACTTGCTGTTATCGTCCGCAGCACGGCGCAAGCCTCGCCAATCGGAATCGCTACAATCTGTCGACTACACAATGATGTTCCCGCCCTCGTCTGGCCACTACGGCACAAATCACTGCGCTTCAAACGCGTGCGCGTCTAACGACTGAGGAGTCCCCCGACCATGAAAAACATTATTGCTATCACCTTGTGCACCGGTGTGTTCAGCTTCGCTGCATTTGCACAGAATATGCCTACCGTCCGCGAGCAAAATGGAAGCATGCCTTCAGCACCATCTCATTCTTCGACATCTCAGTCTTCGGATTCCTTGAATTCGGGTAATCAGAGCACCGCGAACATTGGCTTAAAAAGGTTAAAGGGTTGCTTGTTGGCGGAGGGCGGAAAGTACATGCTGCAAGAAAGGCGCGGCAAGGAAATTTCCCTGACCGGGTCCTCTGAACTTGGCTCCCACGTGGGACATATGGTAACGGTGGTTGGGACATCCATCGGAGCAGATAACAGAACTTCAATGAATTCCAACCGAACGTCGGCTGGAGGGAGTTTCGCGGTTTCCAAACTAGACATGATTGCCGACAACTGCGGAAGCGATAAAAAGCAGTCCGTCGAACCAGTTAACAGTAACGGGAAGCCTAGCCCTTACCACACCAAGTAGGCAAGAACGCTAGCCTCGTTCCCTTGATTCGCACCGTTGATTGCTCCCGTCTTGGCAATAATGGGAGTCCGAATTTCTACCGGGCTCCGCCCGATCATTTAAGCTGAAAACTGGATACACACTGGGCTCGCCGTGGGTTAAGTTTGCTTCCGAGTTAAGGCGACGGGCGATACGGTACGGGATTTTTGCCGTTTCTCCTGTTTTAGACTCGTCCGAAGCGGAACGGCGTCAGGCGAGTCGCGTATTGTCCCCGCCTAAACTGATTGCCTTGAAACCAGCCCAAGAGTTAGCCCGACATACTCCGGCCAGGTAGAGAGTTAGGCTCCAGCCAAAAAGGAGATAGCGATGTTTTGCTATCTCCTTTTCTAAAAGCGCGAACCTACTTCACTTCCCAGGCTGCTTCCGGCTCGGTGCTGCCTGTCGCGGCGCCTGTCTCTGTTGCATTTGTTGCTGTTGTTGCTGGTGCTTTTGCTGCAGCTGCTGAGTCTGCTGCTGATGCCGCTGTTCTGTCTGCTGCTTCGCTTGTTCGTTATTTTGCTTTGCTATTGTCTGATCTTCTTTCTGCTGTTGTTGTGCTACTTTTTGCCGTTCCTTTTGCTGCTGGGCATAAAGTTTGTCCTGTTGCTGTTGGTACTTTTGATCCTGCTTCGAGTTGCCGGTGTTGACAGGAGCAGGCCGCTCGGCTGGCGGAAGTTCGCGAACGTGACTGTACGAGTTGGGAGCAGTTCTGTTATCAGGACGTGCGTTGTTTCCCGGACGTGAATTGGTCTCGGGTCGTCCACCCGCATTATTCTCCGGTCGTTGACCTTGACCCCCTGTATTTTCACGTGGCTGTGTTGCCGCGCCGTGGCCACCCCGGTTCGCCGGGGGAGTGTAATTTCCGCCAGCCGCCCGGGCCGGAACGACTCCGCGCCCGTTATATTCTCCGGGCCTCGGCGTAGCCGCAATCTCCGGTTTACCGCGATTCATCGAAGCTCTTTGTTGTGGATTGGAGCGGGCTTGCTGCACGTGCTGCGTTTGCGCCGGCACAGGCGGGACATGTCTTTGACGAGCTGCCGCTTCTTCTTGTGGCGTGGGGCGGGCACTAATGCCACCTTCGCCGCCGTTGTAGCTGATGTGATTCTCCGTGTACCGGTTGGATACGCTGCTGTTGTAAACGTTGTGAATTATGGTGACATCCACGTTGTTCACCGCACGGTTGTAAAAGAAGCGGCCATTATCCCAGCGACCGCCTTCGTAGCCTACTCCGAAATAGCCAAAACCGTAATAAATTCCGCCGTAAAAACCGACCTCGGGTCCCCAGTAACCATCGTAGAAAACAAATCTGTCACCACCCCAGCCCCAATAGGCTGGAGTCCACAAAAATCCCACTTCAGGCGCAAGCACCCAAGTCCCCGGCACCCAGTAATAATCGTCGAAATCGGCGTCGTAAGCCCAAAATCCGGGCGTCCAGATGTAACCATCGCCTGGGCAGATAGGCTGTTCGTAAACGGGCAAAGGTGGCGGTGCGATCGTGATCATTAATCCAATTTGCCCGAAAGCTGTGGCAGACCAAGCCAGCACAACCAAGCCAAACATCAACGTACGAATCCAACGGATAGTCATGATTGTTCCCTCTTGCCCATCCCTCGTTTATCCGGTTTCGCTGTGCTGCTCCGGATTTCGTGGATAAGGCATAGAGTTGCGACTAACTTCACGAGTGGGAATTGAAACTCTTAAACCCTCTACGCAATCGGCAACTTCGCCGCTCGGACTTACAGAGGCAAACGCGCTACCGCTTCACTTCGATTTGATTCAGCACTTGTTGCACGTTGGGCACGTTCGCAGCCGCCGTCTGCGCTTGACGACGCTCATCAGCAGTTTCCACACTCCCTTTGAGCGTGAGCACCCCATTTTTTGCATTAAAATCGATATGCTGTTTGTTTAGGTGGTTGGCAATCAGCGCTGCCTTGTAGTTCTTCTCGATTCCATCGTCGAGATCTGAAGCCATGCTTTTTGCATCTGATTCGGCCCCGACGGGGCGGATGCTGATCTCATTCACAATAATTCGGTCGCCGGCAGCGGACTTCGCCAATTGAGCCGCTTTCTGTTTCGCATCGTCCGAGTGAACCGTACCGCTCAGGGTCACAGTGTTCTTATCACGATCTTCGGCGACGCTCACGTCGGTGAGTTCGCCTTGTTCCAAAGCTCGTTTTACGCCGTCCTTATAAGCAATGTTATCGCTGGTTCGGTTGGAACACGAGACAACAGAAATCACAACGGCCACGAGGAATGCCAACAACAGGGTTAACTTCATTGTGGTCCACTCTCCTTAAAATTTGGATCAGCAAAAGTTTAGATCAGTGTATCGATCAGAGTTACGATCAAAGTTCTGATCAAAAGTTTCGATCGACGTGCTCACGCAGAAAGCGCTATGTTGCAATGGTGCAGGCGGTGTGTCCACACTGACAGGCAATCTCGGAAAGTTTTGCCGCATCTTTGCACGCTTGGCTGCAATACTCTCCTGCTTTTTGGGTTACACATCTGCAAGCAGGATGTGAATATTTATTAGACTTTTCCGCGTTCATCGACTCCTCCGTAAACCATAAAAGTGCCTACAACAGACGCTCGAACACTACCCCTCACAAATAACATGCCCTATCGGAGTAGCCGTGTAGTTGACTCGGTAAAACACTGTAGGCAACGACAGGGCAAGAAACGATAACCCAAGATTCAGGAAGCTCGGCGCTTCTCTTGCCACGAATCGTTCCCCTCATCTGGCTTGGGGTTCGGGTCGTCAATATTGTACGGCGGATTCTTGACTGGGTCCGGCTGGGTCGGCAAATGCTCGCCCCTATCGTAAGGCGGTTCTTTGGGAGGTTGATTGGGCGGATAGGTAGGCGGATCGACGTTGGGTTCAATCGAGTTTGACATATCGCTCCTTAGATTTCGTCTCATAATTCGTCACATTTAGTTGCGCATGGACATGCCGAGGTGGCCCGCAAATTTCCCTTTGCGGCATTACGATTACGAGGCTGATCTTTGCGCCCGAATGCGTTCGCTTGACCTCTCCGGGCGATTTTCATTCGCGATCAGGTTAATAGTCTCCTGAAGACTAGTTGCAACCATATCTGCGCAATCACGTCCGAGTCGATCCTGTGCTTTCGCCAGCCCGCCCTCAAAGTTCCACAGAGCCAGCAGCATCTTCAGTTGCGGATCCCGCCCGCGTAGGCGTTTGCAGACCGATCGGGCGCGCCCCACGGCAAAAGGGGGCAAGGCGGAGACAATCACGTAGTCCGCATGGTGAGAGGTAATGTCGTCATAATCATTCCCTCGGGAAAAAATCGGTAGCACCCGAACATCGCATTCCAAACGTTTGAGCAATTGCTCCAGCATGAGAGCGACAAGCTCATCCGCTTCGTCGCGGGCAGGGATGCAAAGAATGTGCAGCCCGGCCAAGCCAGTGTAGTCCTGCTCACTCTCGTCCTCCTTCTCGGGCGATAGCGGTTCATTGGGAATGGGCTCGGAGCTAAAGAGCCTGGGATTGCCATTCTTCGATTGGCCTTCCTTAAGTTGATCTTTATTGCCAGCCTCAGCAGGTTTCGTCTGCAGCAGGGTGGGCACTTCCACTTTCGGCAACTCCAGCTTTGCGAAGTCGAGCTTCGGCAGTCCGAGCGCGGACAGTTCCCCAGCTTTCGGCGCGTCCAGTGGCCGCTCTCCGAGATCTTCTATCAGCTCACGCGTAGTTTGAGCGACAAAGGCTGCCGTACTTTGATCCAGCGTATTCGAATGACGGTCTTGCTCGGCCATGGCAAGGGCCGGAATCAGTACGGTGTCGTAAAAACTGCCGATTGGCTTTTCTTTCAGATAATTCTCAGCGATAGCCGTTGGCTCATCTTGATCGAAAGCCAGGAGGCGTTGGTAAAAAGTAGCCTCGGCCGGCAATACTGGTTCGTCGCCCAGAAGGACCTCGAGGAAGGTTAATTCCGGCACCTATCTTCCCATCAGAATCAGGCAAACCGTGAGCGGGGTGGACAAGATTAAACCGATGGGGCCCCACAAAACCGTCCAGAAGACTGCCGCTACCAGAATGGCAAGCGATGAGATTCCGGTGTGCGCTCCATACAACCAAGGCTCGATCACGTTCGAAATAATGAGCTCTAAAATAATGAAAAGTCCGAAGACAAAAATGGCCTGGCGCCAACCGGGGAATATAGCGAACGCCATTAGAGTGGGAACTGCCGCCGCTATTCCCGTACCGATATACGGAATGAAGCGCAACAGACACGCCAGAACACCCCATAACAATGGGTGCGGGATACCGATCACATAGGTTCCGAGGGCAAACACCAATCCGTAAGCCGCATTCACTAGAAATTGCAGGAATAGATAACGGCTCAGGCGTGTGGAAGCGTCGTCCAAAGCCTGAGTAACAACAGTGAGTTGGCCCGCGAGACGGATCAAACGGTTACGCAAATCTTCGCGTTTCATCAATATAAAGGCGGTAAAAACAATAACGATCGCCGTAGTTTCAAAAACACCAGTCAGCGGCCCCACCACCGCACGGAGATATTGCGGTGCATTCGTTGGCGGTTGCGCTATCTGGACCGGAATTGGCGTACTGCCCGAGCGCTTCGCCGCCTTCTTGTCGTTAGCCGACTCCGAAGCGGCCGTCAATTCATTACTTATGTCGGCGACGGTCTTGGTCGCATTTGTAAGACGATTTCCGTGGTGGGCTCGCAGCGACTGTATTTTGGTATGGATGTTCGATTGATAATCGGGAAACTGGTCGATGATATTCATCAACTGAACAGTAACCGCCCATCCACCAAGACCTGCCAAGACAAAAGAAAGCACCAGGACGGACAGCACCGCCGGCACTCTGCCAAAGCGGACCTTCTCTAACGCGATCACAACCGGCGTCAGCAAGAAAGCTAGAACTATAGCGAGCGCCAAGGGAATGAGGACTTGCCGGCCAAAATATAAGCCGGCAATCACCACTACGACGGCAATAAGGGTTAGTAATTTTGCGGAAGCGGGAGCACTGTTGGGACGGATAAGATTGGGACGGATCACGTCAGCCTGCTGTCGTGCGCCACCCGGCTTTATGTTCTCACTCGCCTGGGTTCCGAGATCTTCCATAGCATGGTTAACGCCTTGGCAGCATCGGCCAGTGCGCGCTTTTGCAGATCCAGCGCACTAATGTGAAGCGGAAGCGAACGCGGGCTGACCTCTTTGTCACAAAGCACAGCCAGAGATTGATCAAAAATGCCCTGCAACTGTTCCGCTGAGTTAACGTCGCTGCTAACCACAACTTTATTCATCATAATAAATACGCCTCTGGAGTAGGTGTAAGCTGCCTTGTTACAGACGCATATTGGCAGGGCAGAGATAGCCTCGCAATACAGTCAATCCTTGAACGAAGCCACTCGTGAGGTCTTAGTCGAACCGGGAAATTGCATGAGTAAGCAGGCTTCGGTCGGAGAACCAAATGTTGGGAATAGTTCTTATAGGAGGGCGGAAGTAAAAGAGTCGATGCAAAATAAGAAGGCGACTTGAATCAAGTCGCCTTCTTATCACCGCAGGTAGTTTGTGCTTTATGCTGCTGACTTCCGCTGTCCCGCGCTCTTGCTTGATCGCTTCTCGGATTGCCCGGATTCTTCTGGGAGCTCCAGGTTCAACTGTTCCGCGATTCCGTTCAGCAACTCATCCGCCTTCTTTTCTTCCTGGAGTGTTTGCTCCAACAATGATGCGGCATTTTCGTCGCCTAGTCTGGTGGCGTAAGCATGCACGCAACCGTAGCCGGCGATTTCATAATGTTCCACGCGCTGAGCTGCCGCGATAATGGCGGCGTCCTTGATCCCGTCTGCCATATCTTCTTCTATAGTTTCGCTGCCTTCTTTCACCAGGCCTTCCATGGCCTTGCACTTTTTCCCAGACACCTTTTCGCCCATCTGTTCGAATATGGTCTCGATGCGCTGAGCGTGTTGCTTGGTTTGCCCCAGATGGCCCTCAAAAGCGACCCGCAATTCTTCCGAGGAAGACGCTTTCGCCATCTTGGGCAGAGCTTTAATTAGTTGTTGTTCGGCGTTGTACAAGTCACGCAATTGGTCGACATACAGGTCGCGTAAAGATTCGATCTTCATTTTCAGCCTCCGGGGGATTTTGTTGGTTAATAAATAAATCGCTATCTGTCTCAATAACTAAATAATTGTTAGGTCTGCTTCGCGCTCTTTTCCCTGAGAAGGCGAGGAGCAGGAGCCAGATTTAACCAACCCCTGCTCGATAGGTGGGTACTAGTTGCGGAAGCAAATTGCATGAATCGGAGAATAAGGTGGTCTTCCCTCAGGTCAAATCCATCTGAATGTGTACTTCCCTTGCTGAATTCCTGTAGTCACAGATCTGCCGACCCTCAGCTTAATTTGCCGTCGTCCAAAAGCCGAGCAATGGGCTTTCACTCACCACAATTGATCGCAGTCACTCCACGCAACTCACACACCTGCCTGGATTTGTACGGTAAGGAACCAAATTTAAAGGCTAGTATTCCCTTATTAAGTGGTACAGCAATATACGAGTACCCCTAGGGGACTGACTGGATAGACCGCCACCTTCCTTGCTTCTACCCTCCCGACTGTGATTGCAAGGAAATGCATCGTCGGCTTTGCGGCTGGCACGAATTTGCTTTTGGATAGCGTGTTTAAAGGAGAACCCAGTGAACGACTCTAACTCCATCCCTAGCAACCGGACTTTGGATGCGGAACTGATCGGACGGGCGCAACGAGGCGACCCGGAAGCATTCGCGACCTTGTTCCATGCCCACAAGATGCGCATCTATTTACTTTGTTTCCGGATGACCAACAATGCGGCCGAGGCTGAAGACCTGGCGCAGGATGCCTTCTTGCAGGTGTTCCGCAAATTGTCGACCTTCCGCGGCGACTCCGCGCTCTCGACTTGGCTTTATCGTATAGCCGTGAACACTGTTCTAATGCATTTCCGACGGAAAACTCCTTGCCGGATATCGTTGGACGAGCCAGTTCGCGGCCATGACGACAAGCCAGTCCGCCGGGAGTACGGAACCAGGGACGGCCGTTTGGATAGCACAGTGACCCGCATAGCACTAACTCGCGCTATTAGTGAGCTTCCGGAGGGCTACCGCGCTATTTTCCTGCTCCACGAGGTGGAGGGATACCAGCATCGGGAGATCGCGAAACTGCTGGGCTGTTCCGTTGGGAACTCGAAGTCCCAGCTTCATAAGGCGAAACTGAGAATTCGTGGCTTTCTGAGCCAATTCCCGGGATATCAACCATACAACGAAGTTGAACAATCACGGCCCCCGGTAAGGGCGGCGCGCAGACGCTCCCGAGCGGAACGTGAAGAAAAGTGGCAGTTACCGTTGGTGGCAAACCAAGAATTGCGATCTTTAAGCGAATTCCCGAGCGCCGCATAGATTTCGCTCCGCCATGTGCGAACTTTGGATTGGTACTGTTCACGCCCGTGGAAACTAGGGTGTGGACGGGATGGTTGGAATGTCGGTTAGACGACTAAAGTTAGGTAGAAAGAGAAAAATATTCCCGGTGCTCGGCTGGGCACAGAAGAGGTTCACATGAAGTTTAGAACTCCCCCAATAATGAAATATCTATTGGCCCTGACTATGATGGCTCTGCTGTGCGCCAGTTTGACTTGGGCTAAAGACAAAGATAAAGACGACTCCGATATCGACAAGCGTATCGACCAATCCGCCAAAGTCTTATCGGAAATCATGGGAACACCCGACAAAGCGATTCCAGACAAGATTATGAGCGAGGCGAAATGCATCGCGGTTGTACCTTCGATGGTAAAGATCGCCGTTGGGATTGGTGGCAATCACGGCAAAGGTGTAGCGACTTGCCGCACTGAACATGGCTGGAGCGGTCCAGCGCCGATCACTATCACAGGCGGCAGTTGGGGACTTCAACTGGGTGGCCAGGCAGTTGATCTGGTTTTGGTCGTTATGAACCATGATGGTATGGAACACCTGCTATCGAGCCATGTAAAACTCGGTGGAGAAGCGTCGGCCGCGGCGGGTCCGGTGGGCCGCAATGCCGCTGCTGACACAGATATCAAGATGCGGGCAGAAGTTTTGACCTATTCGCGCGCTCGTGGCTTGTTCGCAGGAATTGACTTGTCGGGAAGCGCGATTTCACAGGACAAAGATGAAACCCGGCTGCTCTACGGCAAAATGGTTCCGTTTGCTGACATACTACAAGGCAAAGTCCCGGCACCCCGCAGTGCCGAGCCCTTTCTCTCCGTAGTCCGCAAGTACTCCATGCAGGCTAAAGATCAGGCTTCACGATAGTTATACGAGACCAGGCTTCACGACAGTTGTATGAATAGATGAAAACGGCCGAGTTCGCTCGGCCGTTTTTGTTTTGCCATTTTTAGGCGGGAACGTCTCTTTGGGTGATAACGGACCTGATACATAACGAAAGCCGCCACCTTACGGGTTTAACTGGATTTAGAGATGTATTAGCCGTCTGTAAGTTGAGATTGCGGGGGAACGTGCCCGTATCAACCGCTAAGAGTGAGGGACAAACCTATGTATACCATCCTGCTAATCGTTCTAGTGTTGTTATTGGTCGGAGCGCTGCCCACGTGGCCTTACAGCACCGGTTGGGGATATTATCCAAGCGGTGGATTGGGTCTAGTCTTGATTATTGTGCTGGTGCTTGTTTTAATGGGCCGGGTTTAAGGCCAATTTCGGGGGACCCGGTACCGCCTGCCGGCTATTCAGTAGGATATGGGCCGTACGGGTCCCTTGCTGGTGTCTTTGGCTGAACCGGCCGCCGAACCATTCCTCCCATCTTGCAGAAAAATCAATGTTTGCACTGTAGGCCCCACATACCGTAATTCTCTTACAGAGTACAGCCTTTCCCCGATTCGCCATCCCACAATGGGAAACTACACTACGCAAGGATCGGCTCTGGACTGCCATTGGCACAGGTGCCCAAGCCTGATTTGGGGAGCGGAATAGGATAATGCGAACGAGCAGATCTGCAGAGCCCGTTGAACACTTACGACAAGCAAACAGCGGTGAGCCACTGCTGCCCTGGCGGCAGCCAGATCGCGGGTCCCATGCCGTTCAGTTCTTTACGGACGACGCACTTCTCATTGATGAATTGTGCGCCTTTATAGGAGGGGCGCTCCTCTCCGGTTCCACCGCAATCGTCATTGCAACCAAAGCCCACAGGGAAAGCCTGTCCCAGCGGCTAGAGGCGCGCGGATTGGACATAGCGCGGGTCGTTGAGCAAGGTCATTACATTCCGCTAGACGCTGCCCAGACACTCGCGTCCTTTATGAGGAACGGATGGCCCGATGAGAGGCTTTTCAGGGACACCATGGCTCGAATTCTAGAGCCTGCGTCCCGGATCGGACTTGGCAAAATCTCCGCTTTTGGCGAGATGGTGGCGCTTTTATGGGCGGATGGCAAGTCTGAGTCGGCAGTTCGAGTTGAGCAACTCTGGAACAATTTGCCCCAAAAGTACGCCTTAAATCTTCGATGTGCTTATCCCATGCAAGGTTTTGGGCGCGGCGACTCCTCATTTCTGAAGATCTGCGGGGAACACACCCACATTATTACGGATGAGAATTCGGTCTTGGTTGCTCACGAAGAACTTCGGAAAGTTGCTGATCTGCAGCGAGAGGTGCAAGCGCTNNAAGCAAACCTGCGCCAGACTAAATCAGAATTGGAATCAACGGTCGGACAGCGAACGTCGGTCTTAAGGCAATTGTCGGCACGACTGCTCAAGCTGCAGGACGTGGAGCGCCGACGAATAGCCCGCGAGTTACACGACAGTTTGGGGCAGTATCTGGTCGGTTTGAAACTTAACATGGATATGGTGAGAAGGTCTCCAAGCCGTGAAGATTTGTGGCTGGAAGTGGATCAGCTCATGAATCAGTGCATCGGCGAAGTCCGCACCCTGTCTTATCTTTTGCATCCTCCTACCATGGATGCGGCGGGCTTTGTGTCAGCGGCTCGCTGGTTCGTCGAGGGTTTCAGCCAGCGCAGCGGTGTGAAAGTCACGCTGGATGCTCGGGATAATCTAGGGCGCCTGCCCGATGCGATAGAGCTTGCACTCTTTCGTGTACTTCAGGAAGCGCTCACCAACGTACACCGGCATTCGGGAGCTTCAGAAGCCCACGTAGTNNGTAGTGATATTCCAGGATTCGGACCGAGTGGTTTTGGAAGTGAAAGATAACGGGCGCGGAATGCCCATCGATATTCTTCAACAATTTGACCAGACCGGAGCGGGAACTGGCGTTGGTCTCGGTGGAATCCGGGAGCGAGCGCGAGAGTTGGGTGGAAAACTGACCCTTGAGGCTACCTCGAAAGGCACATTACTGAGAATCGCCGTACCCCACTTATCGAAAGCGCAAGTGGCAGACAGCCACAAACGGCACATAACCTAAATGGAAAGGCGGAATTGGCGGTCAGGATTTGCTTACATGAACTCATCCAGGCTTGGCAATATCCGAAATTAACAAACGCTAGCATGCCATTACGCATCTTAGTTGCGGACGATCATCCAGTGGTCAGACACGGGCTGAGAACTTTGCTCGGCCGTCATGACGATTGGGAAATTGTGGACGAGGCTCAAGACGGAGTCGAAGCCGTGGAGAAAGCGGATCGCCTGAGGCCCGATGTAGTTGTGCTTGATCTGAGTATGCCCCGGATGAATGGGTTGGAGGCGTGCCGGCTGATCCGCAAGAACGTGCCGGAATCGGAAATTTTAATTGTTACACAACATAATTCCCCTCAAATGGTGCGCGAAGCATTCAACGCGGATGCTCGCGGTTACGTCGTAAAGTCCGAAGTGGGCAGGGATTTGGTCGCGGCGGTAGACGCAGTAAGCCAGCATCGATCTTTTGGCCGCCTGTAACTGAGAGAAACTGGCGCTCAGGCATCGCGCACACCAGAAATGACTGGCTGCGTTTCGCGCACGGAGGTAATTCAATGAAGCTCCGGATCTTGATCGCCGACGATCACGAACTGGTACGCCGTGGACTCGCTGCGCTCCTGCAATCGCATGAGGGCTGGGAAATATGCGCCGAAGCGAAAGATGGCCGTGAGGCTGTCGACAAGGCCCGCCAACATAAACCTGATGTCGTAATTCTCGACGTGGGCATGCCCAACTTGAATGGTCTCGCTGCAACTCGCCAGCTAATGCAGCAGGAGCCGGAACTCAAAGTCATTGTCCTCACAATTACCGATTCCGATCAAGTCATTCGCGAGGCTCTGGACGCCGGCGCGCGTGGCTTTGTTTTGAAATCCGACGCTGCCCGTGATCTGGTGACTGCCGTAGAGGCAGTGCAACGGAATCGCATGTTTTTCACTCCTCGAGTCAATGACATGGTGCTGGCCGGATTTCTTGACAGGCGCGAAAACACTGGCACCACAGAATCCCCTAAGTTGCCGAAACTGACCCCGCGCGAACGCGAAGTGATTCAGTTACTGGCGGAGGGGAAAAGTTCTAAAGAAGTTGCCAGTCTTTTGAACTTAAGCACTAAGACGGCAGAGACACATCGCAGTAACATCATGCGCAAACTCAGCATTCACTCAATCCGGGACTTGGTCGTCTATGCGGTAAAAAACGACATCATCCAAGTGCAGGTCCCATCCCGCACAACGGCTGAGGGTCCGGCAGCGTAATTCCAGTTAGAGACTAGAAAGGGGGCAGCGCCTTAAGCGCTGCCCCTTTTTCCTTCGTTGCATCACTAGCCTGCGCGACGGAGATCACGATCGGTCAGTTCGCGTTTTCGGGTGTCGTCCCGATCTGCCGACTTAGCCTCGCCGGTCGACGAAATGTCCTGCGCACCGGTCGACTCCAATATCTCCTTCGCCTGCTTGGTAGTCTCGGAACTATCGCTGTGAACGGAAAGCAGGATGCCTCCGTCTTTAACCCGTCCTTCGTAGCGCTTCGCCTCATATTCGGGAATACCCATTCCTACAAGAGCACCGGCGATACCACCAACCGTGCCGCCTACGCCCGCCCCCGCCAGTGCCGCCATAATCGGACCAGCGGCGATGAACGGCCCCACACCAGGAATGGCGAGCGCGCCTATTCCCAACAACCAGCCCATTGCGCCACCGACCACGAGTCCGGTTCCGGCTCCCGCAGTCGCGCCTTCGGGCGCTTTCGTGGCCTTCGCAACGGCAAAGTCTTTCGTTCCCGCGCTCTCTGGGAATAGAACAGAGATATCCCGGTTACTAAACCCTGCCGCCTTGAGGCCATCCACGCCATTTTCGACGCTAGCGTAATTAGAGTAAATTCCGAAAACTGCTGTATTTTTGCCTGCCATTAGAATCCTCCTTGAAGATAGTTGGGCTTTAGTTGGTTTGACTTTGAAAATGAAGTCTCATTAGCAATGTTTCCTATCTAACTAGCAAAGAACGCCCATAAATAGACGCGCCCACTCAATTTTGAATTTGTTTATCTCTACTTACGACAGGATAGAAACGATGCACTCTGTTGACAATCCAGTTAACTCGGTAGGGGGGCCACTCTAAGTAGGTAGAAGGACAGAAAAGATACTGAAGCGGGACGGGCCTTGCTGGAAATCATAGCACCTGAGTCCTTACTGGCCGATCAGATGCTACTGGATGGCTGCGGAAGCGCTCGCTGCGATCACCACCATGATAAAGGCCACCGTAACGGCTACACCCGTCCCTAGCAAAACAACCTCACTTAGAAGATCTGGACTCATCACTTCTTCACGGCTAATCAATTCGTCTCTGCGCATTCGGTTGTCCTCACTGGCCCGCCCATGATTTGGGCAAACTATTAGAGCATAGAATTGGCATCTTGGAAGCCCTCCTACGACAAATAGGTGAGGGAGATACAGCATCCGATGTACGAAAACTATCGTGCCATCGGCGCAACCGCAGCGGACTTTGTGTCGTTCTTATCCTTATGGCCAAAATCCAATCCAATATGAGGTTCGGCCCGGGTTCCCGTTACCTGCACCGGAACCTCGGTACCTGCCCCGTTCTTACTAAAGAACGGGTCGACCGGCTTAAGCAAGAGAGCCTTCCACCCGGTTAACATTTGAGAAAGCTTCGCGTCCATTCTGGCAGTCCCGTGGAAGTCTAATTTGCTTCCATCCATGCTGTACTTCCCATTGAGAGCGACCACCGTGCCTGGGACGCTGAACTGAATTTTGGGAAAGGTGATCATCCCATCCTCAAGATCGAAAGTGCCTCCCAAGCTAGATCGTACACTCGCTGTCTCTGCGTCCGTGGCACTATTGGACGTACTTCGGCCACGTTTTCGAAGACGGCTTCGAAGGCTAAGTGCCTCGATCTTGCTCTGAACTGTTTCATTGCTGAAATCAGCGTCCGACACCTGGAAATTGCCAGCAAGCTTTATGCGATCCGCAATAGCCTCCTCGCCAGGCGACAGCTCAAAAGTAGTTCTTAAGTTGACGGCGCCAGTCAGAAGGGGAGGGTCCGTCCGCACCGCGAGTTTCAGCAAATCATCGATCCTGCCTCCATCAACCCTTACATCCAAAGTCACCCGATGGCCCGGAAGATACTTTTGCCGCACCACCGATCCTTTTGCCAGCAGCCACGAGTTGAGAATTCGCGCTCGTACCGGCTGAAGATAAGTATCGCCGCTCGTGCCATCCACAATGGCATGAAAGTTGGTGTGCAGAGGGACCGCCCGCCTGCAGACCGCAAGCCGAAAATCCGGGGTATCGGTTTCTCCATCCACAACGATTCGTCCCAGCGACCCGGCATATTGGCCAGATGAGGAAAGCGTGCCGCTCAGGCCTTTGATCGTGCTCAAATCGGCGTGGGTAAACGAATAATTTCCCTGTAAAGGAGTTTCGCGGGGAGAATCCGCTCGCCAAGGGCCAAAGTAGCCAGTGCTGTAGATTTCTCCTACGGGCTTGGGATTGGTAAGGCTGGCCTCAAAGCGCAAAGGAGAGTTAGTCCCTGTGCGGGTCATCTTCAGGCTGGCGATATCAAACTCTATCGGCAGTTTGCCCGGGCGCAATGTGTTGATGATGAGTTGCGTATCGTCAAAGATAAAGGTGTCAACGACGATCCTGATTCTCCCACTCTCGGTACCCATTCGCTGCATTTGAGAGCGGTCTTGCCGCGGTGGAAGATTCAATCGCAACCCGTTCACATATACCGTATCAACGCGCATTGGAGAGCGCAGGAAATCTGCGATTTTCAGGCCGAAATGGAACTTCCCGACCGCTATGATGGGCTGCACGCCCGGCTCATGATTGTTCGGGTCCGTATCCCCGAAAATTCTGAGGCCCTCGCCCGAAACCTGTAGGCCCTTGGNNTTCTGAGGCCTTCGCCCGAAACCTGCAAGCCCTTGAACAGGGAGACATGGAATCCATCCAGTTCAACCTTGCTTTTGAAGCGGGCGGAAAGCGTCTGAATAACTGAGGAACGAAGAATTGGATCGGCTCGATAGAGCGCGACAAGCACGGTTACGGCAAACGCGATAAACAGGAGCGCGAAAACGGCCAGCCATTGCCACCGGCGGCCACGTGATCTACGCGCTGTTCCCCCGCCGCCATCGCACGATCTCGGTGCTCTTCGTCATCTCATGCGTGCTGATGGTCCTGGTGCCGCTCGCTCTCGGTACAAGTTTCTGGGGCGG
>PLBX01000049.1 GCA_003135495.1 Acidobacteriaceae bacterium
AAGGGTCTCAACCACAAAGGCGCGGCTTACCTGATGGTCTACACACCTTGCCAGAAGGGATTCGTCTACGAGACGCCGCGGTCAATCGATCTGGGCCGACTGGTGGTCGAGTGCGGACTCTATCCGATGTGGGAGTGGAATCCTGAGAATCGTGCTTACGATTACAGCTTCCGCCCAGCGAGCATGCGTCCGGTGTCTGAGTACCTGAAGTTGCAAGGACGCTTCGGACACTTGCATGCCGAGCACATCGCCAACTTGCAGAAGTTCGCCAATGAACAGTGGCGGATGATGGGCGTCCAACTGCCGGAGGCATTGCTAAAGGCGACGGATGTGAAGAATCTAACGGACATGGCGGCTGCATCAGAGGCGCAACAGGTGGCGCAAACTGTATGACGACTACTACGGCACCAAACTCAAATAAGACTCAAGCTGCCACTCCCCCGCCTCCCCCGGCCAATGCCGCGGCTGCGGCGCCAGATGTGCAGGAGAGCTACATTGTCAGTGAAGGTAAGAAGCGTGGATCGACTCGCGAGGTGCGCGCAGAAGCAGCGTATGACCGTTTCTACACGGTTCTGCGCGTGCATGGCGGCGACGCGATACTTACCGAGAACTGGCACACTAACGAAGTTCTGAATCATGCGCGCCAGAACTTCGAGGGCGTCACCTTTGCCATGCGCACGCTCGAGGCCTGGGGCGCGATGATCGAGAACGATCACCGCGCTTATTACACTGCGGGCGGACGCATCTGGGTCATGGATATCGAGCCGTCGGAAGGCAAGAAGGCGCGCTTGCCGGGCGCTGGGCCCGGCAAGAAGTAAGTGCGGCGCGTCCTGCTGATTGACGACACGCCGGAGATTGCCGAGCTGTTGACGTTTGCGCTGCGCGACCGTGGCTATGAGGTTCGCGCAGAGGGCTACACGCATGCGGTCAATGAGCTGGCTGCGGAGCATCACGCCGATGCGGTCGTGTTGGACTGCACTTCGTATGACATGAGCGAAGCGCTGTTCGACGCGGTACGCAATCATCCGGAGCATGGTGAACTGCCGGTGGTGATCATCAGCGATACGCCGGAGGCGGCGGACTCTAGTCTTCGCTCGCGAAAGGCGCGCAAGGTGTTGCTGATTCCGAAACCATTCACTGGCGGGCAGGTCGCGAATGCCTTGGATCAGCTGCTGGTCGCGTGAAATTAGCTCATACTCAATAAATTTGAAATGGTGCTTGAGATGGGGTTAGCCCCGTCTCTACAGCGTATTGGTTAGAATATTTATGGCTCTTTGGAGCATGGATGATTGGAAGTATATTGAGCACGACGTCGTCACGGACGCGAAGGGCAATCGCTGGACGATTGCGCTGATGGATGTGCTGGGTCAGGAGGGCGATCCTGACATGCCGAANNGGGGAGTTATCGGAGGCGACCACTGCTTACGAAGAACTGCTGATTGCGGTGATGGACGGAACTATGGATCCTTCGCAACCCGTGTTTCGCGAGAATCTCGAAGACTAGACGAACGAAACGGTGTGGGACGGGCTTGTGTGGGGCCGGGCGCCTCGCCCGTCCAGCCGGGCGGGACGCCCGGCCCTCCACCGCGAGAGATGAGGCAAGCCCCGCCTCTAGTTATTTTCTACTTTCGCCAACAACTCTTCGAACTTCTTCTCCCGTTCGGACTGGTCTTTGCCATCCAGCGCTTCGGCATGCTGGGTGACGTTCATGGAGCAGAATTTCGGTCCGCACATGGAGCAGAACTTTGCTTCTTTGTAGAAGTCGTCGGGCAGAGTCTCGTCGTGCATGGCGCGAGCAGTTTCGGGATCGAGCGACAATTCGAACTGCTTGTTCCAGTCGAAGAGGAAACGCGCGTAGGAGAGAGCGTCGTCGCGATCGCGGGCTCCCGGGCGATGCCGCGCGACGTCGGCGGCGTGGGCGGCAATCTTGTAGGCGATGACTCCCTGCTTCACATCCTCCGCATTCGGCAATCCCAGATGCTCTTTCGGAGTGACGTAGCAGAGCATTGATGCTCCGTGCCAGCCGATCATGGCGGCGCCGATGGCGCTGGTAATGTGGTCATAGCCGGGCGCGATGTCGATGACGAGCGGGCCTAAAGTGTAGAAGGGCGCTTCGTGACAAAGCTCCATTTCTTTCTTTACCTGAAGTTCGATCTGGTCCATGGGAACGTGGCCGGGACCTTCGATCATTACCTGGACATCGTGCTCCCATGCTTTCTTCGTTAATTCTCCTAAAACTTTCAGTTCTGCGAACTGCGCGACATCGCTGGCATCGGCCAGGCAGCCGGGGCGAAGGCCATCACCGAGCGAAAAGCTGACATCATGCTTCTTGAAAATTTTGCAGATGTCGTCGAAGTGCTCGTAGAGAAAATTTTCTTTCTTGTGCGTGTTCATCCACTGCGCGAGAAGTGCGCCGCCGCGGCTGACGATGCCCGTAATGCGGCTGCGGACGAGCGGAACGAAACTGCGCAGCACTCCGGCATGGATGGTCATGTAATCGACACCCTGTTCGGCTTGCTCTTCGATGACTTCGAGCATGAGGCCGATGGTGAGATCTTCGGTGCGGCGAACGCGTGAGAGTGCTTCATAGATGGGAACCGTTCCAACCGGCACGGGCGAAGCTTCGATAATGGCTTTGCGAATGGTAGGAATATCACCGCCGGTCGAAAGGTCCATGACGGTGTCAGCGCCGTAGTGGACGGAGTGATGCAACTTCTTCAACTCTTCATCGATGTGCGAGGTGGTCGCGGAATTGCCAATGTTGGAATTGATTTTGCACTTGAAAGCAATACCGATACCCATGGGCTCGAGCGATTTGTGATGAATGTTGGCGGG
>PLBX01000536.1 GCA_003135495.1 Acidobacteriaceae bacterium
AGGTCATTAAATTGAAACGACTTCTTCTGCCCCGGCGACACAACCGTCAAGCTATGCCGAAGCTTCTTATCGCCGCCAATCGATGGCCAATAGACATTGTGAGCAACCTGGTCGCTGTTCAGAAAATCCACGGTGGTTCCCTTCAGGATGATTACGGCCCGCGGCGAGAACTTCAGATTGTGCTGGTCAAACGATACATGCTCCACGGGTGAAGTAAATTTCTTGCCCGGAATGACGTCAATGTAGACCGCAATGTTCCCGGCTGACTTCAATCCCACCGCTGATACCTTCCCGTTCACGTCTCCCGCTTGCGCAATGCCGGTAACCAGGAGCGCCCCAAACAGGACGGTTACAGAGACCGCGCGCCTGATAGCTTTCGTCCAACAAATATTTTCCTCTCGGGCATTCCGCGGACGGACTGCAACCTCTACTGCTAAGCCATTTTTTTTCATGCTCATTATCCTTCTAGTCAAAGTTCCGGCATCGCAACCGACGGCATTATCGCGATATTCACGAGCCGTTTAATTTGGATCCTGCAACTTGGCTTGCTGGTACCGCCAGCTCTACCCTTTGTCCTTCAAAACATTAACGTTTAATCAGTTCCAGCACCATCCTTGACTGTCTGTCCTGGGCAATCGATCAAGCTGCATGACAAGTGCTGGCTTCTCCGCAGATCATCTCCAGAATCCGCCCCGCCAACTGCTCGAACCCATGGTGAACGTCAATGCCGATTTCGGAGTCGTGCCGCTCAAATTGCGCCAGCAATTCTCTCTGTTCACTATCGTTCAACAGCTTATTAGTCATCGGGAAAAGCAGGTAGTCCTCTTTCCAGATGTGCGCTGGATAAAGCTCAATGAGCTTGCGGAGAGTGCCAATCAGCGCCTCCTTGCCAGCACGGGGAGTGCGTATATACGTTTCGGAGGTGAGCTTCAGATCCGCCATCAGGCTTCGACCCTTCTCATGCTCGTGAAGAAGAACTGCCAGGGGACAGCCGCTCACGGGCACTCCCTTCTTCTCCAGGAGTTTAAACAGATAATCCTCTTCTTTTCCATGGTGGCATTTGTCCCCAAAGGTTTGCATGAATTCGGACAGATCTGTCAGCACAGCTGGATCGATCTCTTTGCCCGATTCCAGTCTCTCTATGAGCACTGCCATCCCGCCGACGACCTGCTGAATGATGCGATGTTCGTGTTCCAGTTCTTCTGTTGGTTTTCTGTTCGTCATCTGAATACCCCTTTCTTGCTCTAACGCCACGGTCAGCGCTTGTAATGCTCCGCGTTAATTTCAGCAAAGTGTTTCCACTTGTCCGGCAGGTCTTCGAGCACAAAAATTGCGGACACCGGACAGACCGGCACACAAGCCCCACAATCGATACACTCAACCGGGTCAATGTACAGTTGAGTTTCTGTAGCAAAATCGTCTTCGTTTTTTCTCGGATGAATGCAGTCGACAGGACACGCATCTACGCAGGCTGTATCCTTCGTTCCAATACAGGGTTCAGCGATCACGTAAGCCATGCGAAAGGGCCCCCCTACTCCGCTCCCCGATCATGCGGTGACTAAAATCACAGTGCCTGCTCAGCCATTGGTGCAGGCCTCAAGACCTTGCGGAGCAGGCACATGAGCGCGCACTTCTCCTATCGGTTCGACGGTTAGCCCTCTGGTGGAATCAAAGTTGAGAGTGGTCGTCAAACTGCATTTGTCACACAGCCAAAAGAACACCGACGCGCGTCCAGACTTCGTGCTGCAGACGGTCTCTGGGACGTCCCGGCAGGGTTCACAGGGCCGCACCTCGAATCGGAACACTTTGCCTCCCCCCAACCGACGGAAAGGAGCCGAGCATGACGGATTCGCACATTTTGAAGTCATTAGCCGCTCTCCCTCTTGAACACATATCGTTCATCTCTTATTCCCGCACGATGTGTGGATCCTTCCAATGGTTCGTTCGTACTCCTGGAGGGGACGCCTGTAACCACGAACTGGATCACTCGGGACAAAAGAGGAGGCTGGGCCAACTTGCTCTGAGTGCGGTTTGCAACATAGAAGTCCGGGCAATCGCGAAAACTCAAACTACCGCCGATTCGTGCGCAGTCGGCCGATGTTTTCTTCTGAGCTTGCCTTCCAGGTAATCCCGCAGAGCGACCGCATTGTTGTGCTCACTGTCGTGGGAACTGTAAATAAGCGTGACAGTGCCCCGACGTGCTGCCTTCAGGATCGGATCGCACACTTCGGAATCTCGCTCCAGTTCGGCTTTGTAACGTTGCCGAAATTCGTCCCATTTCTTCGGATCATGGCTGAACCACTGGCGCAGTTGGGCAGTGGGTGCAACATCTTTCAGCCACGCATCGAGGCGAAGAGAGGTTTTCTTTACGCCACGCGGCCACAGTCTTTCTACGAGAAAGCGTTGACCATCTTCCCGAGAAGCAGGTTCGTATGCGCGTTTCAGCTTGAGCATCGCATTCTTCCTCCTTGAGAAAATCTACTCAGTCATCCGCCGGCCACTCCGCTTGCGTGCATTCCGGGCACTGGCTATTGATGTAGTCTATCCAGGAGAAGACCTCAGAGGCATTAGGCAGGGCGTTCCCTTCCACTGTACGCCACGCGGCAAACACTTCCAGAAAATAGTCAGTTACGTAGAGCGCCGCAGCAGGTACGGCTTGGGCCCCGAGNNTTGTGGATCTGTGCGTCCTCGTCGACCAGAACGAGAAACGGCAGTTTCGCCTGATGCTTGGTCCTTTCCGCGCGCTCCCGGGAGCCGGCTAGGACGAGCAACACCTCGGTATCTTGCTCTCGAATTTCAGCGTAACGCTGCGCGAGTCCCGAGAGAAATTCCTTCTCAGTTGTCTGGCCGACATCGCCTGCGAAGATCAATACCAGGTTGGCATGGCCACGGTAGTCATAGAGGCCGATGCGCTTGCCATCCGTGGACGGCAGCGTGAAGTCCCGCATGACATGGCCGCGAGCCGGGAAGCTGTTCCTGAGGCCATGGCAATCGATAAGTCGGGCAACTTGTACATCGCGGATTGGACCGGAAACCGTGTGCGCAAAGTGAGCTCGGGTAAGATTAGCACTCTCGCTGGAACCAGTGTTAGCGGATACTCAGGGGACGGGGGAGCCGCTATCAACGCTTTGCTCAATGGTCCGCAGGGGGTCGCCGTTGATTCTACCGGAAATGTATACATCGCGGATGCATCCAACAATGTAATTCGCAAGGTAACCTCGCTGGGTACAATTACAACTTTTGCGAGCAGCCCAAATTTCAGATACCCGACGCAAATGGCAACGGATTCATCCAATAATTTGTATGTTGCCGACTACGGGGCGTGCGCCATCTGGAAGATCACTCCGCAAGCTGTTGTAAGCATCGCTGCTGGAGTCTCCAATAGTTGCGGGTACAATGGCGACGGTTTGAGCGCCACGTCAGCGCTATTGAATCAGCCCTCTTCCGTTGCAGTTGATGACAGCGGCAATCTATTGATCGCCGACGCCGCTAACAACCGGATTCGCCAAGTTAGCGCTTCGGGCATAATCGCAGCTGCGGCGATAGTGGCGACGGCGGCTCTGCAACCTCNNGAGAATCTTCTTCAATTCGTCCAATGTCACCTGCCGCCAGTCGGAGTCTTCGTCTCGCAGTTCCAAATTGGGGACGGCAGCGGTCAGGGCAAAGCGCCCGACGTGGGGATCGTCGATCACAATATCGAAATCGTTCGCGCCAAGATCTCAGCCTCAACCGCTATAAAGAGGTTGTGCATAATGAGGTGGCGCATCGCCCACCGAAGGAGATCCTTGCCGACCTTGCCAAGCTGGAAATGGAGATTCAGCAAGGGATGCAGGAGTTGGAGGGGATGCTGGGATGAGTGCCGTCTCAACTCCATGGCCTATTGTCCCGCTTCACGAGATTTGCCATCCGAAGCAGTGGCCGACAATTTCACAAACCGCCTTCCTCGCGGAAGGCTATCCCGTCTACGGTGCAAACGGGGTGATTGGTTACTACTCCGAGTTTAATCATGAGAAGCCAACGGTACTGATAACTTGCCGCGGCGCGACGTGCGGGACGATCAATTTGTGTGCCCCCAAATCATACGTGACCGGCAATGCTATGGCGCTTGACGATCTAGATGAGACTAGGGTCGAGCTGCGGTATTTGGTCCGAGCGCTCCAGAACGGAAGCCTGCGCAAGGCGATAAGCGGTACGGCACAACCTCAGATCACTAGAGAGGGGCTAACCGTAATTTCAATCCCGCTCCCGCCCTTGGCAGAGCAGCGGCGGATTGCGGAGGTGCTGGATCGGGCGGAGGCATTGCGGGCCAAGCGCCGCGCCGCCCTCGCCCAACTCGACACCCTCACCCAATCCATCTTCCTCGACCTCTTCGGCGACCCGACATCTGCCCCGAAGCGTTGGCCAGAACGACCGTTCGGCGAAGTGTGCCAGACACGACTCGGTAAGATGCTCGACCAGAAACAGCGGACTGGAAACCACCTGCGACCGTACTTGCGAAATGCTAATGTGCAGTGGTTCCGCTTTGATCTTTCAGAAGTCTTTGAGATGGATTTCGACGCTGATGATCGTGAGAGGTTTATTATCCGCAACGGCGATCTTTTGATCTGCGAAGGAGGGGAACCTGGACGATGTGCCATTTGGCGCGGTGAGATCGCCGAATGTTACTACCAGAAGGCCCTTCACTGCGCTCGTCCACATGCGACGCTTGCAAATCCGGATTATCTTTCATGGCTGCTCTGGTTTCTTGTCCGTCGTGGTGGACTTTCTGACCATGTGACTTCCGCGACTATCGCGCACCTAACCGGCGAGAAGTTGGCTGCAATGCGCATCGCCGTTCCGCCTCTTGGCCTTCAACTTGAATTTGCTCGCCTCCTAGCCAAACTAGAGAGGCTGAAAACCAAACAGCGCGCCTCGCTGATCGAACTGGATTCTCTCTTCGCCGTCCTTCAGCACCGCGCCTTCCGGGGAGAGATGTGATGTCCTCAAAGGAGATGAGCAACTTCGGCTTCCTCGAACCCGGATGGCCGCATTTCTTCGCCGAAGCCCGAAAAGCCGAAGCGCAGGTCGTCCCCGACCCACGTACCGCTTGTTTCTACGCCCGACGGACGCTGGAGTTAACTGTGGCGTGGCTCTACAAAAGCGACTCGGCGCTCAAGCTGCCCTATCAGGACAATCTCAGCGCGCTCATCCACGAGCCAAGTTTCAAGACCACAGTCGGACAGAAGATCTTCATCAAGGCCAAGCTGATCAAAGACCTGGGCAATCTAGCAGCGCACAGCCACAGGCCTTTGCAGCAACTGGACTCGATGACCGCAGTGCGCGAGCTGTTTCATATCTGCTTCTGGCTGGCGCGCACCTACGGCAAGGCCAGCAAGCCAGCGGATGGCCTGACGTTTGATCCGCTGCTGCTGCCCAAGATATCGTCAGTTCCGCCGCAAACGCTGGCCCAACTTCAGCAGCTTGAATCGCAGCTCGCGGAAAAAGANNATCGCCGCCATCAAGAAACAGAACGCGGAGACCCCGGACACCCACAACTACTCCGAGGCCGAAACCAGAGACTATTTCATCGACTTGCTCCTCAAAGAAGCGGGATGGCCGTTAGACAAAAAGCAGGACCGCGAGTACCCGGTTACCGGGATGCCCAACGAGAAGGGCGAAGGCTTCGTTGATTACGTTCTCTGGGGCGGTGACGGTAAACCCCTTGGACTGGTGGAGGCGAAGCGCACCAAGCGCGATGCCCGCGTAGGCCAGCAGCAGGCGAAGCTCTACGCCGATTGTCTGGAAAAGCAGTTCGGCCAGCGTCCGATTATTTTCTACAGTAACGGGTATGAGCACTGGATTTGGGACGACCATAACTATCCTCCGCGCTCGGTCCAAGGCTTTTATGCCAAAGACGAGTTAGAGCGGCTGATACAGCGGCGAACCACTCGAACATCGCTGGGCGCGACCGAAATCAATAAAAGCATTGTGGAGCGGTTCTATCAGGAACGGGCAATCCGGCGCATTGGAGAAGCCTTTGAGAAAGACCATGACCGCAAAGCTCTAGTCGTGATGGCAACGGGCGCCGGCAAGACCCGCACGGTTGTTGCGTTATGCGATCTGATGATGCGCTGCAATTGGGTGAAACGCGTCCTGTTTCTGGCCGACCGAATCGCCCTGGTGAAACAGACAACGCGCGTCTTCACCCGTTTTTTGCCCTCGGCATCAGCCGTGAATGCGATGGAGAATCCCGAGCAAATCGGGGAAGCGAGAGTGCTGGTTTCCACTTATCCGACCATGCTGCGCCTGATTGACGAAACCAAGGACGGGAGGCGGAAGTTTGGGCCTGGGCATTTCGATCTGGTCGTTATTGATGAAGCCCATCGCTCTGTGTATCAGAAGTACCGCGCCATCTTCGAATACTTCGATTCCTTTCTAGTCGGGCTGACGGCAACCCCCACGGACGAAGTGGATCACAACACATACAGTCTTTTCGAGCTGGAAGATGGCGTGCCCACGGACGCCTATGGCTTGGAGGAAGCGGTGCGGGACAAGTTTCTCGTCCCGCCGAGAGCGGTCTCGGTGCCACTGAGATTCCAGCGAGAGGGTATGAATTACGACGAGCTCAGCGACGAGGAAAAAGAGCGCTGGGATGCGATTGAGTGGGACGAGGACGGCGCTATCCCGAGGGCCGTCGAGCCGGAAGCGCTGAACCGATGGTTGTTCAACGAAGATACAGTGGACAAGGTCTTGGAGCAGCTGATGAGATCAGGCGAAAAAGTTGCCGACGGAGACCGTTTGGGCAAGACAATTATTTTCGCCAAAAACCATGCCCATGCGCAGTTCATCGCCGACCGCTTTGACAAAAATTATCCACACCAAAAAGGCCTCTTCGCGCGAGTGATTGATTTTCAGGTCGAATACGCGCAGTCATTGATCGACGACTTTTCCAACCCGGCGCGCGCCCCGCATATCGCAATCTCTGTCGACATGCTAGACACTGGCATTGATATTCCAGAAATCGTGAATCTCGTGTTCTTCAAAATGGTGCGGTCGAAAACGAAGTTCTGGCAGATGGTGGGTCGCGGGACGCGCCTTCGGCCAGACTTGTTCGGTCCCGGACGGCACAAGCGGGAGTTCTGGATTTTTGACTATTGCCAGAATCTAGAGTTCTTCAGCCAGAATTTGGGGACGACTTCGGGAGCAACGAACGAGTCCCTGAGCAGGAAGCTCTTTGCTGGGCGCGTGGAACTGATTGCGGAACTGGACAAGCACGACGCGGCAGTAGCCACAGGTAGTTTGCGCGGAGAAGTGGCCGAGCGTCTGCGCCAAGAAGTTGCGCAGATGAACGTGAACAACTTCATCGTCCGTCCCAAGCGCAGGCTGGTCGAAAAATACGCGGACGCCACAGCATGGGAAACCCTCGGCCTTGATGAGAGGAATGAACTGGTAGGCGAAGTAGCCGGGTTGCCGTCGGAACTGGTGGACGAAGACCTAGAGGCGAAACAGTTTGACTTGCTGATGTTGCGCCTCCAGCTTGGTCTATTGCGGCACGAACGGTCATTTACGCGATGGAGTGAGGATGTTCGCCAGATCGCGGGCGCGCTGGAGGAAAAGGCCAGCATCCCGATGGTACGGGCAGAGTTGGAATTGATCATTGAGGTGCAAACCGATGAGTTCTGGCAGGACATTACGGCCTCGATGCTGGAAGACGTCCGCAAACGGCTACGGAGTCTGGTCAAGTTCATCGAGAAGACGAAGCGTCAGAACATTTACACGGACTTTGCGGACTTGATTGGCGAGGAGAGAGAAATCGATTTGCCGGGATTCGGCACCGGACATGACGAAGAACGCTTCCGCGACAAGACGCAGCAATTTCTCAGAGCGCATGAGACTGACCCGGTGATTCACAAGCTGCGCTGGAATGAGCCCCTGAGTAGAGCTGATCTCGATGCGTTGGAGAAAATTCTGGTCGAAGCGGGAGCGGGAACACCGGACGATCTGAGCAAAGTACGTTCGGGTAATGGGTTAGGTTTGTTTGTGCGCGAGATGATCGGCTTGGATCGAGAAGCCGCCAAACGGGCTTTTGACGGCTTCCTTGCCGGGAAGACTCTAACCGCAAATCAGATTCAGTTTGTCAATCTGGTGATCGACTACCTGACACAGAGTGGCTGGATGCGTGCTGCTCAATTGTATGAGTCACCCTTCACGGATTTCAGCCCGCGTGGCGTAGAGGGGGTGTTCGACTCAGCGCAAGTAACACAATTGCTCTCGGTACTCGACAATATTCGACAAGCCGCTGCCGCGTCTTGAAGGTCCTTCCGTTTTTCCGTGCCCTCGATCTGCCTCAGGCGGCTGCTTCACTTAGCTCCCCATTCGTGGTGTTCGCAAACTCAAGATCATTGCCGAGAAACCGAACGCTTACCCCGAGGTCAAGGGCTATGCGCTGAAAACCACTACCAGA
>PLBX01000567.1 GCA_003135495.1 Acidobacteriaceae bacterium
TTGTGCGCCAGGGGAAGGTCCGCTACATCGGGCTGTCCAACTTCTTGTCATGGCAGGCAGCCACCGCGGTCATGCTGCAGGAGCACCTGGGGTTGGAGAAATACGTAACGGCGCAGATGTACTACAGCCTCGTTGGCCGGGGTCTCGAATACGAGTTCCAATCCTTTGCCGAGTATCACAAAATCGGCATCCTGGTCTGGAGCCCGCTTGCCGGCGGGTTCCTCACAGGCAAGTACAGCCGCCCCAACCCTGCTCCTGCCGGCACACGATTCGCGGAGGCAGGCTCGTTCGTGCCCTTCGACAAGGAGATGGGCTACCGCGTCGTGGATGCGCTGAAGGACGTGGCGGGCCAGCATGACGCAAGCCTGGCCCGTGTGGCGCTCTCCTGGGTGCTCGGACGGCCCGCGGTCAGCAGCGTGATCGTCGCTGCCCGCAAGGCCGAGCAACTGGAGGACAACATCCGTGCCGTAGACCTTAAGCTCTCGGACGACGACGTCCGGCTCCTGGACGCGGCGTCTGATCCGGGTATTCCGTATCCGAAGGGGATGGTCCTCCAGCTCGACACCGCGGAGGACCCTCGTTCGAAGATCCTGAATCCCAAGCGCTATGCGGATGGCGGTCCCTGGAAGGACCTCCGCAGCACCCGATGGGCCGGCTGAGAACCATCAAACGGCGCCGGTGGACGTGGTTTGATGCGAAAGGGTGGCGGCGAATGGCTTACTCACGCAGTTCGATCTGGTCTTCAAGAAGATTCCGGGTGGTCACGGCGGCTTCAACCGCTGGACTATCAACGGGAAGTCTTACCCGCATACCGATGCACTGATGGTTCAGGCTCGGAAACGATATCGCATGATCTTTCGGAACGAGAGCGACGACGCCCACCCCTACACCTGCATCGGCATAGTTTCGAATTGACGAAGGTGTACGGCAAGCCCACATCAGGTATTCTGAAGGATACGGTCGTGGTCAATGCCAGTAAGATCGTCGAGGTAGACTTCACTGCGGATAATCCGGGGAACACGCTCTTTCATTGTCATCAGCAGCTACACATGGACTTTGGTTTTATGGCTCTGATGAAGTATGTCTGACGCAGTTATGCGAAACTTCTTGTTCAGCACAAACGCTCCACGTGCCACTATTCTTATCCGCCTGCTCGTGGGTGCCGTTTTCTTGTCAGAAGGCATTCAAAAGTTTCTCTTCCCTGCGGCCCTCGGTGTGGGACGGTTCACGAAAATCGGCATTCCGGCTCCGCAGTTCTTTGCACCGTTTGTAGGCGTTGTCGAAATAGTCTGCGGAACGCTCTTGATTGTCGGTTTGGTGACACGACTGGCCGCGATTCCACTAATGATCGACATCAGCGTTGCCATAATCACGACCAAGATTCCGATGTTGTCAGCGGCGGGCTTTTGGAGCATGGCACATGAAGCACGGACAGACTACTGTATGCTTCTCGGCTTGGTATTTCTCCTTCTAGTCGGAAGCGGACCTTTCTCGATTGATCGACGCATCGAACCTTCCTAGCAAATGTCTGGACCTCGAACTAATGTTGATCTCGGCCATACTCGCCAACCTTCCCTGTCGGAATTGGCACTCGTCTTTCTAAAGCTGTCGCAACTTTGGGCATCTTCCTGCCGGGATTCTTGCTTGTCGCTGTTAGTGGCCCGCTCATTCCAAAGCTTCGACGTTCCCCGATGGCAGGGGCAGTATTGGATGGAGTAGTAGTCGGTTCGTTGACTCTGATGGTTGTAGTGGCTTGGCAACTCGGTAGGGCTGCAATTACAGACTGGCTGACGGCTTTGATCTTCGTTGCGAGTGCAGTCGCCCTATTACGCTTTCGCCTCAACTCGGCGTGGCTAATCGGTGGTGCGGCATTGATTGGGCTGATGGTGACGTGAACTGACAACAACGTTACAGCTACGGTGCGATAATACTCACCTGAATGGCCTCGGTACTGCACATACCTACTCCAGACGCCATCCGACGAATTCTACGGGTGCAAACCGTCACAATCGCATGGATGAGTGTGGAGGCCGTGGTGTCCCTCTTCGCAGCATGGCGGGCACGCAGTCCCGCACTGCTTGCCTTTGGTGGAGACAGCACCATCGAACTTTTCTCGGCGGTCGTAGTGCTGTGGAGATTTCGTGCAAGTGCTGCACACGAGGAAGTGGAAAGGCGGGCTGCCCGTATCGCGGGAGCCTTGTTGTTCACGCTGGCTGCCTATGTCGCAATCACTTCGGTCGCGAGTCTGTTGGGCTATAGCGAACCCAAGCCCACAATTCTAGGGATCGCCATTCTGGTCGCTGCCGCAGTCGTCATGCCGTGGCTTGCGAAAGAGAAGCGGCGGCTGTCAGGAGTTACCGGCAGTGCTGCGTTGAGGGCAGATGCCGCTCAGTCGGCACTATGTGCTTACCTGTCGCTGATCGCCTTGTCGGGACTGGCGGTCAACGCGATCTGGCACGTAAAGTGGGCGGACCCGATTTCTGCACTGGCGGTTCTGCCGCTCATCGTTTGGGAGGGTCGTGAAGCCATGCAGGGGAAGGCTTGTGGCTGTTGCTGAATGGCATAAACCCTACTACTTTGCACTACCGTCATCCCTGATGTTCGTACTGTCGCCTGTCTGGTGTTCGGTAATTTGAAACTTTAGAAACTCGTGGACAGCTTTAATCGCCTGCTTGTCCTCTGTCCGTATTCGCACCCTCCCCCCAGCTTCCGTCTCCTGAAACTTGTATTGAATCTGGTCATGAAGTTTCTCCATGACGGGGACTCCGGGTGGCGTTGTGCCGTGAATGAACATAGGCACATTGAGGTTGCCTTCCGCAAACAGTTCGGCGATGTGGGAAAGGTGCATACGAATCTCATCGCGTCTAGTTTTGTCCGTTGGATCATTTGCCTGAACGTCAATCGCCCCACCGTCGTTGAACAGTAGAAAATGATGCGTTGTCTTCTCGTGAGAGAATCCCATCGCATCATCGCCGCGTTTCTCCATTTCGCAATGTTGCCCAGATGGACTTGCTGGAGAATCCTTCTGCTGGCTATAGGCGGACCATGTGAGAACGACAATCACTGCCATCGCAAGCTTCATAATCTAAACTTCCTTCCTGTGTTTGATCTTCAACGGAGACGGGGAAGACGCCCTTGGCAATTCGCTTGGCAGCGACTCTAACAGCCGTGCTGGGACGCCCTTTGGTGTGTGAGCCAGCCTTGAGTTCCAGTCCTTAAGAATGCTCTCAAGTCGGTCTCGCATCGCAATCAAGTCTGCGATCTGCTCCTTGACTGTTTGCAGCTTGGACTGAGCTATCTTTCTTACTCTGTTGCAGGGCACTTCTCCGTTATCTCGCATCTTGAGGATCACGGTCAGTTCGGGCAGCGAAAAGCCAACGCTCAAGGCACGGCGAATCAATCGAACCCTTTCTAGCGACTGTGGAGTGTATTGTCGATAACCACTCTCAGTACGTCGCGGTCTCGGCAAAAGACCCAGTCGTTCGTAGTGTCTGAGCGTGTCGGTGCTTACACTCGCGAGATTTGCTAGTTCGCCCGATTGCATGGCTGCTTCACCATCACGAGTTGAGGTTACACCCCCGAATCGGTTCCAGAGTCAACCCAAATCTCGGGCTTAATGGTGCACAAAGCTCCCGCACAAAATTCTGCCCCGATGTCTGTGTGGCCTTCCAGCACCGACGCCATCCTTGACTCACGCATCGAAGGCTTCTGATGGGTTTTGCGAGACGAGTTCTTCAGGCTGTGTTCACCGTCGCTGTCGGGGCGTATGCATCCGATTGCGGCGGCATGACCACGCCCGAACAGGCGATGCAGTGCTGCAATTCGATGCGGTGCTCTGCACACGGTCATCATGGTCAGGAGTGTTGCAAGACCATGCCAGCCATGCACGCTGTGGTCGGCCAGCCCTCATCCGTTCAGGGCATTTCCTTTTCCCCCGTCACGTTCGCCGTAGTGCAGTCGTTTAACGAGGCTCAAAGAACAGAGTCTTCCGCCCGCATGATTGCGGAGTATTCTCACGCTCCGCCAGCCTCTTGCTCACCAGCCGTCCTGCCTCTGCGTATCTAGTCTGGCCTCCAGTCGGCTCCCCGGCTTCACGGAGACGTGTGCTCGGGGAATCCCCATCTTCGCTGGAGGAAAAGCTGTGAGCTTAAGAAGGGTATTCCTGGATTCGCCGACGCTGGTCACTGTTCGAGGGCAGTTGTACAAGAAGCCCGCTGGGAAAAAGAAAACAGACGCTTCTGCTCCCCTGAAGCTGCTGATTCTCGAAGTGCAGAAGAAGGAATAGATGCTGAGACCATGTCTGTTGTTTCTGAGCCTCGCTGCGGTTGGACTCGTCGGATGTAATCAGCATTCGGCGAGTCCGATTCAGCCGAAGGAGCCCGTAATCGCGGCAGGTGAAATTGGTTCACGGTTGCCTGATTTCTCAGTGAAGGATTTGCAGGGACACCCGCTGTCCTCGGCTGACCTTCGCGGACAGGTGGTGCTTATTGATTTTTGGGCGACATGGTGCCAACCCTGCAAAAAAGAGATGCCCGGTTACCAGAAGCTCCTAGACAGCTATGGCTCTCGCGGATTCGTCGTGATCGGATTCAAATTCGACACTATGAGGGACATGGAAAATCCGCTCCAATTTGCGAGCAAGATCGGAGTTCGCTATCCGCTGGCGGCCGCGACCGACGATGTGAAGCAGAAGTTTGGGGGCGTCGAAGGATTGCCGACTACGATGCTTTACGACCGTCAGGGCGCGCTTCGAACGAAAGTCATTGGGTTTGAGTACACGGATAACATCGAGTCGGCCCTGAAACCGCTTCTCTAAGCGTCGGCGGATTTTGCAATATCAAGGCCCCCTCCTTGGTTCACAAGGTATACCGGGCTGACTAGCAACTCCGAAAATTTGGTGTCATTAGATTCATTCACATGCGGCTGCTGCGGCGAGGCCCTTTTGGGCTCCCTCCTTGGTTGACCTGGGTGTAACGGCTTTACGACTGTCTTGGACGGAACACCCACGAAAAATCTGCCGCTTCGCCGAAGATTCTCAGTTAGTGCAAACGCCTGTGGGTGTTGAAAAACTCCCTTTCCGCCTCAAACAGCCAAAATTTTTGGGGTAGAAAATGTTTACCCGACCCGAGAAGATCGTTTATAGCGCATCCTGACGCGATTTTATTTTTGCGATTTTCCTTGTCAGGAGTTTTTCAACAGCCATGCCTGTTTTATTCAAGTAATTGGAATCTGCAGACCTCGCGGTGTAACGTGCTGGATGGAATCCGCTCGCAGTTTTTAATCTGGTTTGGAGCACAGGAAGATGTCGGATGCAGTCTCGGTCGGTCGCACGCGTTGGGTGCTCTGGTCCAGTCTACTGCTCTTGGTTGTCCCCCTTGCGGGATGCGATCGAGATAGTTATCTGAAGCTTTTTGGCTATGACCGAGCCAAACTGCTGCGAATGACGGTCTCGGAAAAGGATGAAACTCTCGCTCGGAACTACATCGAGAACGTTCGTCAGCGAAGATGAGTGTCGATAAATTTGAAAGAGGCGATCTGCAAATTTTGACTACGTTTGTAGACCAGGACATTTGGAATAAAGTTCGTCAACTGATGGTTTTTGCTAGGGATGTCGCGGCGCACCTAATACCTAGCGCTGGAAGGCAGGCTACACCGCTGCCTTACCCGGGGGCGTGGACACCAAACACAGATACTTTGGGATTGGACATACTGTTACGACCGCAAACTAGGGTGGTACTTGGGTTGGGGGTTTTCCGGAGAGTACGGATTGAGAGACCTCGGGGTTCATTCTGCCAGAACCTTTACAGGCTTTCGTTCTTTTGACAAGCGACCCTTCAGATTCTGCCGAAGACTAACACTTCGCCTGGTTCCGAAATACCGGGGCCGATCATGCAGCTTCGCGTGTTCGCCGCACGACCGTTTCGTGACGGCAGACACAACGAAGCGTGTCTCTCGTCACAACAATGCGTGTCAAACAGACCTAGCATCCAGCGTGAGTAACCCATTGCCTAGCCAGAAACATCCAGGAGAGAACATGGAGCGAGTCT